>JAJYVN010000311.1 GCA_021791995.1 Bacillota bacterium | reverse complement strand
GAGATGCCCAACCGTTTTGCGGCTTGCCCTGTCGAGAGCATCTGTTCCCTTATCATAGGGTCATCATCCGATCACCGGCGCGTAATGTCAAGCGTCGATGTCTACTCTGGCTCCAAGCGGGCGGCATCCAAGACTCCGAAGTGGAATCGGTCGCCCACCCACGTCGTGGACCGCCCAGGTGTACTACCGCCGCAGACAGAGCTTCTGGGTGCTGGCCTGCATGCGGCGCGGACGCGCTGTCCGTGTGGTGGAAACGCCGTTGGTCATCTACGGCTTTGTGACCCTTTCCTGCATGAGCACCGGATGGACGGTCACGGGGACGCAGAGTGTCCTCCCACCGGAATTGATTTGCGGCGACGCCGACCTGTACCTCCCGAGCGGGGGCCGGAAGTCCGATGGGGTGCTGTTGTCCTGCCATCCGGAGCGGTACGGGTTGCGACCGCCGCGCGTCCCGGTCTGGTGACGGCCACGCGCCGATCACAACAGCCCCATCACCGCACGCACCATACCCGCATCGAACGAAAGGGGAATCTCCCATGGCCCTGCCCACCGCACCGCTGGTGCGGCCCTCGCGACCGCATCCGAACGAAGAACGCTACCGGCACTCCGGCCAGGCGCCTCTCACCGCCCACGCCCGCGCGGTGGCGGTGGTGGCCGCCGCCGGGTACCACCCGGAGCTGGGCGTCACCCGCATGGTCGTCAACCGATCTCTGCTATGGGGCATGCCGCCCGTTGGTACGCCCCTGGACATCCGCATCGAGGGCGGGAAGGGCAGCGGGGTCACGCGCCCGGCGGTGCTCGCCGAGGTGTACGGGCACGGCATCGTTGTCAGGCGGCGGTCCGGTGTGCGCGTCTTTGTCTCGTTCATCGACCTATACGCGACGGCATCGCTGGTCCAGGTGTTCTTCCCGCCCGGGTACGCCGAGCGGGTGGAGGCGGTGTGCGACCGGCTCTGGGAACTCTCACCGAAGTCGCTGCCGGGGCGGCTGGCGGCGGAGAGCGGGCTCCGGTCCCGCGACGGCGATGACGGAGGGGAGGGATAGGCATGCGCGCATCAAGCCTGTTTTGGGCGGGGGCCGCGCTGACGGGCGTGCTGGCCGCCGGTCTGGTCCTCTGGGGGATCCACCGCTACCAGCGCACGGACCGCGTGGTGATCGCCACGGCCAACATCCCGCCGTGGACCCTGGTGACCGCATCCGATCTCCGGTACGCGCAGCGCCCGGCAGTGGGACTGGCCCCGGATACCGTGACCACCAAGGCAGCCGCGGTGGGTCGCTTCGCCACCACGGGGTTTGTAGCGGGCCAGACTATCGTCACGGCTGCGCTGTCAGGGTCCGGCCTCGGTTCGGCCTATGACGCCCAACTGGCGGCGCTGGACCACATTACCGAGCACTGCACCGCGGGGTCGCTCATCCCGGGTGGCAAACCGATCGCATGTGGCCAGGACATTGCCCTGCCGCTGTCGCTCGGCAGTAGCCAAGGCTATGACCTCTTTCACGCGGGGTCGCGGATCGATCTCTTCGCGACCATGAGCACTCCCACGGGCGAGGTGACCCAGATGGTGGCGGCCGGGGTGTTCGTCATGGCCCGCATCCAGCCCGGAGCCGCTGCACCCATTGTGAGCGCGGGCGGGCAGTCCTCGACTTCGCCCACCGCAGGGATCGCGGTCCTGGCGGTCACACCCGCCCTGGCGCAGCGCATTCTCTTGGCGGACAAGCTTGGGAGCATCACGGCGGGGCTGGACCCGATCGGCGGCGGGGGGGAGGCGGTGCCCTCGACGCTGACGGAGCAGGGGCTCCTCGGCACCAGCGCCACCACGGCGGCTCCGGTGGAGGCCGGCACCCTTCCGATCGAGCCTGGTGCGGTGAGCACGCCATGAGCACCGTCCTTGCGTTGGTCGGCGCGCGGGGTGGGGTGGGGCGCAGTGAGATCGCATCCGTTTTTGCTCGGGCCGTGGCACAGACGGGGACGTCGGTGGCGGTGATCGACGCGCACGAGGGCGAGGGGCCGGTCGGGATGCTCTTGGGGATTGATCCACACGACACACACGAGCGGCTGCCCGCCTGGGCGGCCGCGGTTGCCGATGGCCCCATCGGCAACGAAGGACTCCTGCACAGCATGGTGGCCACCAGTCCCGATGGAGTCGGTCTGGTACGGGGCGCGTTTGGATTTGGTTGGACGCTTGAGCATCCCGCATGGATGGACAACATCATCCAGAGCGTCCAGGCGGTCTATGCCGTGGTGGTGATCGTCTGCCCGCCCATGGCGACCGCGGCGACGCTGGGAGCACTCCGCACGGCAGGCATCATCGTCCTGGTGACCGATCCCAGCACGGCGGGTCTCCACCAGACGGCCCAGTTCCTCGCGTTGCTCCAGGAGGAGAAACGGCCTCCGGCGGGGGTTCTGATCACCTGTCCGCACGCGGAGGTTGTACCCGATCGCGGCGTGGTGGCGGAGCTTCTGGGATGTTCCGTGCTCGGAGTGGTTCCGTTTGACCGGACGTTGGCGATAGCCGCACCACCGAGGGCACTGGATGGTCCGTTCGCCCGATCCGTGCGGGTGGCCCTGGATCCGATGGTTCCAGGCATCGCTCCGGCGACGCCACGGGCCTGGTGGAGGAGGCGATCTCGTGGCCGAGGTGCGTAACGCCTTTGCGCGCCATGCCCAGAGCACCGACGGGATGCGCGAGGACGAGATGGGTCGGATTCGGGCAGATGTGATCACAGTTGTTCGGTTGCGGCTCTCGGATGTGCAGAGCGAGCGGCTTGCGCCACCCGAGGAAGCGGAGTTGGTCGAACGTTTCGCGACCGAGGCGGTGTTGGCCCGGCCGGTGCCGGCGGCGTTTCGGGAGGCGCTGATTCGGCAGGCTGCCCTGGATGTGCGAAGTGCGTTGCGGGGTGGAGCGGGGCCGCTGGATGCGGCCATGGGGGATCCGGATGTCTTTGACATCATGGTGAACGCGCCCGACCGCATCTTCGTACGGAGAGCGGGCGTCGGGATGGTACCCCTTCGTGCATCGTTTGCCACCAATGACGAGGTCAATGACTTTGTGTCGCGGTTTGCGGCACCGACCCGCCGGCAGCTCAGCGAGGCCGAGCCCCTCTTGAATCTTCAAATGCCAAATGGGACGCGGCTGAACGCGGTACGGCATCCCGTCGCGCGGGATGGCACGGCCCTCACGCTCCGCATGCACAGTCGGTTTCCAAGATACGAAGAGCTGCTGCGCATGGGCATCTGCCCCGAAGGGGCTGGGGATGGGACGGTTCAGATGCGGCGAAGGCCGCCCTATCCGGGGGCGGATGCCCCTGCCGATACGTTTCTTCGATGGATGATCGCCGCACGGGCGAGCTTTGTGGTCCTGGCCGGCACCGGTGACGGCAAGACGACGCTCTTTAACCCGAAGTTTGGCGCCCGTTTTAGGTTCGGATGGCTCAACCGCGCGGAAAACCGGCGACAGGGCATCTGAAACGTAGACACGAAAATAAGCCCTGATCCCTTGCCATGGCCGCCCCAT
>JAJYVN010000310.1 GCA_021791995.1 Bacillota bacterium | reverse complement strand
CAAGTGCCGAAGGAGCGACCACGGGTAGGGCGCCGTTCGGAGGGAGACGACATGGTCAGACCCGAAGAGGCGGCGTTGCCGCTGCAAGAAGAGCGGGCCTACTTTGAGCAACACCGCAGCGAGCTCGTGAGAGAGCACGTTGGCGAATGGATCTTGGTGAAGGGCCAGAATCGAATCGCCATCTATCATACATGGCTAGAGGGCTATGTCGTCGGCGCCGGACTGTTCCCGAATCAGGGTTTTTTGCTTCGTCAGATTACAGCCCACGACGAGCCAATCATACTCACGCGCCTGTTTACCGGCAACGGTGCCGACTCATAGGGGGGCCGTCACAAGCCCTCATGCGCGGCCCCTCATTGGCGTTGAAGTCGCGCCCCTCATCGTCGCCAAGAATGTTCTTATGGTGCCTCGGCAAGGTGCGATGCTCACCGCGATGATCGACACCGGGCAGATTGCACGTTTATCGATTCCGGGGAGGCAGCCAAGCTGGGGCTGCAACCTCTCAACGTCTCCAACATGCCCATCGGGATCATTGGCGGGGGCACCGCCCCAGGCATTACGCACGCAGTGCGGCTTGCAATCCAGACCAATCCACACTGGGTGCTCCCAGGATGGCTTGTCGTAGCGCTGAGACTGCGGCCCGCGATACCAGCCGACGTCTTGATTGGTCGCGATATTTTGGCGCAAGCGGTCTTCACGTATGACGGTCAGAATCCGCACTGGACCCTGACATGGCCATGAGAGAAAACGCTCCGGCCAAGCACAGTTCTGGTCAATATGCGTCTCAACCCCAGCCCTCAATGGTCAACGGCACCATCCACCCGACTCTCGGATTGACTACGGCGGCCAACCTCCGCGGGAAATCGCATACACTGTGACCGAATCCTATATGCCCTGGTAGATGGTTCGCGGGGTGTTCGTCGGAGGCTCATTCGCAGCACGTCAAAGCCGGCCGCGACGGCCGGCGGTTGGAGGCAGAGCCGACCACCCGCGCGTTTATTTATGCACGCATGGAAATCACCGCTGCACAGCCGGAACCCACGCCTATCCCCATGCTGCCACCGTCGGAGTGCAATCGGGCGGCCCCGGCGTCGCGGGGGACGTCACAAACGCGCTAGCTGGCGTGATATACGGCCGTTTGACCAAGACCTTTTGGTCGAAGTATGCCGTCGTCTGCAAGTCGACGGCCCCCCGCGCCATGGCCCTCGCCCCCTACCTATCGAGCCTCCTCGCTTCGGCTGCGTCGGCCAGCTGGGTTGCGCCAAAGCGCCGGGCTTGGCGCGCGAGGTTGCCGATGACGGCGGACTGATCGTCAGCAGGGACAGTGAACGTCCTGATCCCACGGGCATGGAAAGCATCGAGCAGCACCGGGACTGGGATGTCGACCGCCAGCGCCGTTTCACCAATGCTCAGACCTTGGATTGTGTAAAGGCGAACGGCCATCTCCATGCGCAATTCATCAAGTCCCAGTAGGAATGCCCGCTTGAGCAGCGCCGACTCGGTCGGGTAGCGCAAGCTTTCTTGGATCTTCTTAACGTCGTCATTTTCCTTATCATCAAGCCGCAGGGACTTCGTATGCACCATCAGGACCGCTCCTCCTGCTGCGCCTGCTTGAGCATCTCGATGATCGGCTCGACGAGCGCGTCACTGACGGTGTCACGCAACTGATCGAGCCAGGTCAGGGCCGTGTTCTGAGCAACCGTTCCCCTGCCGGCCAGGATAGCGATGAAATCCGCCACGCTCAGCACATCCAGCCCAAGCCGGGTCAGTGCCTCTCCGTATGGCCGGTAGTCGTTAATCAGCAACTCGCAACCGGTCTCGAGCGCCAGGCCGATGCACGCCGCCTCGCCAGGTCCAAATCGCTCATGCGGGCGAACTGGCTCGCGCACCACGATGTCTCCGTGCCGCAGGGCCTCTCTAAGCCTTTGCTGCCTGAGGTAGATGCGCCGCGGCGCCGATGGATTGGGAGCCTCGATTTCACCGACCACGGCGCCGGGCATCCACATCGGGATCGCGAACAGGTCGGCCAGGTACGCGTCCGCTCCGAGGGCGACCGCCGCACTCCAGAAGGATGCGTCAATGACCGCTTGGTTCACAAATCTGATTGTAGCGTATTGCAGCAAGGCGAAGCAACGATGGTATCCCGCGCGCTGGTAGCCTCACCCAGAGCGAGCACATGGGCGCCTGCCCGGGGTATGGATACTGTCCTCCCTCGCCGCTTGCGCAGCGCTTGAGCCTGCCGTAGGTTGACCCTGCTGCAATCAAATGCCACTATATGGGAGCTCCACGCCGGGCGGCGGGAGCCCTCTTCACGCCGTCGTCACCGCTTCAGTACGGCTTCACGCGAGTAGAGTCCGGTATCGTCTGTAAATAGGGGGGGCCCCCTCGGACAAAGAGGGACACCCCGACGCCTCCCGGAAGATCGGTGGGTAGGAAGGACCACCAATCGGAGGAGGAGTGCCGGATGCCCCAGTACCAGATTACCGTGGACGAAGAGACCGCGCGGGGCCTATTTTCGGGTGAGGGCGGGCTGGCCAAGCTGGTGGAGCAGGTGGTGAACCAGATCCTGCAGGAGCAGGTGACCGAACAGCTCAGGGCGGCGCGGTACGAACGCACGGAGCAGCGGGCGGGCTGCCGCAACGGCACCCGGCCGCACGTGCTGACGGCCCGGGTCGGGCGGCTGCATCCACGGCTTCACACTGCGCGCGCCATGTCGTACGTGCGCGAAGTTCGGTGACACTCACCGCTGGCGTACTCGAGCGGCCCCCGCGTCGCGGGGGCCGTCACAAACACGCTGCGGTGGCCGTCCAATGCGGTAACCAATGCCGCCGGCGCCCCGCGTTCGCCAGGGTGGGTTCATTGCTGGATGAATTGACGGAGACCGACGTCCACGGGATACCCGGCCCGCGTCCCCTCAGTTCGAGCCAGGCTTGGGACGTACAGCGCGACCTCGACGGCGTACGCATCATCAAGACCCGCTCGCCGAAGCGCGCGTGGTTGACTCCGCCACAAGCCCCGACCCGTGGAGACGGCGCTTGCCCTGAGCTCTCGCGGAAACGGCGGAGCTGGGAAGCGAGTGCGGACGAGTGCTTCAAGGTCTCGAGTGACCCGGCGTGCTCAACGAACCGGGCGGAGGGCGGCCTGCCTCCACAACGATGTGACACGCCCGACGCCAACCTGCATTTAGCTGAGCGCCACCTGGATGGGCCGGTCCTTCACAGTGCTGACGTTCAGCACCGAGAAACCGAGCACATGGCCTTCTTCATCAACCTTCTCCATCACGAGGTCATACACCTTGATGCGTCGCAGGGCTACGGTCGCGAAAGCGACGCCGGCCTGATAAAGCGGAACGCTGCTATGCGCTCATTATCGACGCCGGCCTCCAGCTCACGCAGATCGAAGCGCGTGGCCGCACCCTCGACCTCGATGCCCACAACATTGCCGTCGACATCGAAGTCAACCACAATACCTGACGCAATTTCCTTGGACTCGTGCGAGGGCCGGTCGACCAAGTCCAGGTA
>JAJYVN010000309.1 GCA_021791995.1 Bacillota bacterium | reverse complement strand
GCCGCCTCCGGTTTAGGCCATCGGGAGCTGGACTGCGACTACGGGTTTGGCGGAGGCGGCGCGACGGACGGTGGCAGCCATGCTCGACGCGGGCATCGAGGTCGCGCTCGACGACATCGATTCTGGAGCACCAAGGCGGAGTGATCGTCTCCCTTCGCGGTTCGTGTCACTGCCGGCTGGACGCCCGTATGAGGTGGACGTCTGTTTCCTCAACGTCAACGAGATAGGGGTTGTAACCGACGAGCGCTTGCGCGGCCCCGGTCGCCCGCGCCGGCTCATCGGCCACTGGTACTGGGAGCTGCCCGCTTTCCCGGCGCATTTCGCCAGACAAGTCGCCAGAGTGGACGAGATCTGGGTGGCGAGCCGGTTCGTCGCCGAGGCATTTGGAGCGCTTACATCGGTCCCCGTCCTAATGATCCCGTCCCCAGTCGAGCCGAGCCCCGACCCTTCATTGTCGTTGCGCGCCTTCGGCCTGCCGGCCGGCGCGTGCGTTTACCTTTTCTCGTTCGACGCCCACTCGACGCTAGCTCGTAAGAACCCGTGGGACGTGATCCGTGCCTTCCGGAAGGCCTTCGACGCCTCCGAGCGGCGGGAGGACGTGCGGCTTGTCATGAAGACCCTAAACCTTTCCAGTCTCCCAGAAGCCCGAGAGCAGTTGCGCGCCGAACTGGCAGCGGTGAACGGCATCCTGATCGAGGACCATCTCAGCGCACGCGAGACAGCGAGCCTCTTTTCGTGCGCCGACGTTTACGTGTCACTGCACCGCTCGGAGGGGTTCGGCCTCGGCATGGCTGAGTCCATGGCCCTTGGGGTGCCGGTAATCGCGACCGCCTACTCTGGGAACATGGACTTTATGACGGCTACCAATAGCTGGCCGATACCATATTCAATCGTGAAGGTCAACGAAGCGGAGCTTCGGTTCAACCCCAACGCAGAGAGCGTCTACGTCCCAGGCTCACAATGGGCAGCTCCGGACGTCCTCGAGGCGAGCAGGGCGATGCGCGTCCTCTATCATCGGCCGGCTCTTCGTCGGAAGCTCGGGCTCGAGGCATCGCGGACGATACGAGAGCGCTACACACCGGGGGAGGCGGGGCGCCAGATCAAGAAACGCCTTCGCGAAATCGCGACAGATCCCGACAGTGTACTAGCGCCGCGCGATCGGGTGGCCGCGGGAGCATCGGCTGCTCGTCGAGCGCTGTCCGACCGCTCTACTGCCTGATCACCAGGTAAGATGGGTCGGTCACCGTCTCGCCGTGCGCGTCGTAATCGGTCGCGCTCTAAGAGGCACGTAGAGACAATCGCCCAGCGCGGCGGAGGGAGAAGCGCCAACCGCGGCGCTCCGTCCCTCGATCGGCAGCCTTCATCGGGAAGCCGCGTCACGGCCAAGCTACCGTGGACGGTTGGGGCACCCGTGGGGCCGGCTCCCGAGTTGCCCGCGCGCCTGACGAGTGAGGGCGCCATACCTTCTGTACCGGGCGCTGAGCCTCGTGGCAGGGCTTTGGCTTTCGCACTGGTGGCCCTTGTCTATGTGGCGGTGGGCCTCGTCGCGTTCTGGCCGGTACTGCCTGGTAGCACGACACGTCTTTTTGGTGTAGGGCCGGACTCCATCTTGGGCGCTTGGAGCCTGGGCTGGGTGGCGCACACTTTAGTTCATGGTCAAAATCCGTTCTTCACGCGTGACATATTGGCTCCCAATGGGGTCGATCTCGCCCAGAATAACATAATGCCGCTGCTCGGCTTAATCACGGTACCTGTCACATTGACTGCTGGTCCGGTAGCGAGTGCGAACCTGTTGATGGTGCTGGCCATGCCTGCGTCTGCAGTAGCGGCGTTTTCCGTGTTGCTCAGACTACGTGTCTGGCTGCCCGCCGCGGCGGTCGGAGGGATGATATACGGGTTTTCTCCATACATGGTAGGCCACGGCCTCGGGCACGTGATGCTGGTATTTGCCCCCATTCCCCCTCTCATCGCCCTGGCACTGGTGTCCATCGCTGAGAGCCATAAAGTGTGCGTGCGCCGCGGTCTCGCCCTCGGTCTCCTCGTAGTGGCGCAGTTCTTGATCGAGCCTGAAGTATTAGCGACGGTCGGGATTGCTGTCGGAGTGGCGGTGCTCTGGGTCCTTGTTCGCTGGCGCACATGGGGCGCGTGGTTCGAGGGAAGAGTGTATTTTATTGGCTGGACCCTTGGTATTGCCGTGCTTGTTGCGGTTGTGTTTCTGGCGTACCCGATCTGGATGATGGTTGCAGGACCTCAGCATTATGTTGGACCAGCACAGGGCATACCGAATCCCTGGTATAATGATTTGCTCAGCTTTGTAGTACCTGGGCCCCTCCAGAGCCAGGCCCTAGGTATGCGCACTCTGGGGACGGTTTTGACGGCCAAAGGTGGCCCTGCAGAGCTAGGGGGCTACATCGGCATCCCGGTCCTTCTTGTGGCCACAGTACTCGCATTTCGGGGGCGTCGGGCGCCGCGAATGCAGCTGGCTTTAGTAGTCATGATCGGCATGGGGTTGCTGTCACTTGGGCCACACTTGGCTATCGATGGCAAGTTAACGCCAATTCCTCTACCTTCTGAAGTGATGACGAAGCTCCCTCTCCTCGACAACATCCTTTCATCTAGAATGTCTTTCGAAGTTGATGCGTGTCTTGCCGCCGTAATCGCCTTTGGTCTGGATGACATAAGGAGGGGTTCGAGGGGAAGGGCCAAAGCCGTGTGGCGTTTGGATAACCCCGTGGTGGTGACAGTTGTTGTCTTGGCGGCCCTTGTCGCGACCCAGTTGCCACGATGGCCGTACGCTTCACAAGTAGTACCGGGGCCTCTGGGAAGTCGTGTTAGTCAGGTAATACCCGGGGGTGACCCTGTTGCGATGACGTATCCTTACACGGGCCCATTGAGCTCAATAAGCGCTTGGCCAATGGTCTGGCAAGCCGAGGATGGGTTCAGGTTCCGGCTGACATCCGGGTACGCGATCCACCGGGGTCCGACGGGTCATGCCACATTCTGGCCGGACACGATGAGCCCACCTGGGCTCCAGCAGTTCCTTGCCGCTGGGACTCCGCCGACTGTTTATGGCCCTGCTCCGCGGTTGGGTCCCAGCCTGGTTGCCGTCACTCGGACAGTCCTGCGCGAGTATGATGTGCGTGTTGTTATCGTGGCTCGGCTAGTGCAGAATTCCGGGCCGGTCGCTAAACTCTTTCGCATGGCGCTCGGGTCGCCACGGGTAGTAACAAGGTCGTTCCTCGTCTGGGTGAGCCCGAACCGGGCTATGTGAAGCGCCAAACAAATGACATAAATCCCGAATGGAGCGGACGCGGTTAGCGCAGAATGGGGTGCGGCTGACCGGACGTTGCGTCAGTGGTCTGCGGTAGTGGGCTCTTCCTGCACGAGACCCTTCGCATGGGACGCGGGGAAGAGGCCTCTGTCGAGGACGAAGAACCGAAGGATCCAGATCACACCATAGGCTATGAGAGTACCTAACATTACGACCACCGTTTGTTCGAGGCGGTCGCTTGTGATCGAGCGTGCCAGCCGCCCT
>JAJYVN010000018.1 GCA_021791995.1 Bacillota bacterium | reverse complement strand
GATGCCAACATCGTGGCGGCCCTGAGTCTCCCGCGGAAGTGGCAGCGGGTTTTCCGCTACCCGACGGCCGAAGCAAGCCGTGGCCGAAAGGCCGGCGCAGCCGCGAGCCGAGCGGGCTCACCGCAGACGGTGGGGGCTAACGTCCGGTCAACGACGGATGCCCCTCGGGCCTTTGCCCTTGCGGCCAGCGTCGGAAGGCGCTGGCCCGTGGTGGGGCTGGTTGCTGGTCCTGCGTGCGCAAGCGGCTTGCCGCGAGAGGCGCTGGACGACTCCCAATGGCCCGTCGGCCCCACTCGTGCGTATGGGGTCGGCTCCTCGCCCGGCAGGCGGGAAGGAACCAGGGGCAACCGGCGCAAGCCGGATTGGGACGGCACGAACGACAGCTGTCGCGGTTTGTCTTGCAAATCGGGCAGCAGTTGACACCACCACCGTTGTTTGCTGCGCCTGCCACAACATCATCCGTACAAAACGCTTCCCGCGCAACACACATCGCGAAAGTTGTATCATCCCCGGTGTGGTTTCTGGCATACTTCGAGTGGATTCGCGATAGTCGACGGCACCCGCTGCGATGGTGTTGACGTCTGGATTGGATGGCGTATGGTGCCACGATTTGCTGCTGGCGTTAGCCAAGCGGTGATTGTTATTTTGCTGGTGAGCGGAGGTGCTGACCATGGGCCGGCATGCGAACGGTGATCGGGCAGGTGCGGGTGCATCACGCCACATCCGTTGGGGACGGTTGGCAGGGATTGCAGGTGCCGTGGTGCTTTTGGGTGCAGCCGGGGTCGTCTTTGCCTCGAGCCGCTTGATCCACCAGGATCCGCATACGCCGAGCGTCGTCACGGACGTCCGCAAGACCGCCGTCACGGCGGTCAGTAAGACGATCGCACAGAACGTACCCACGATGAATATCCTGCTGATCGGTAACAATGCGCGCAATGCGTCATCGCCCCTCTCCCCTGGACAGGCGGACCTAATGTTCGTCGTGCATATCAATCCAGCTCAAGATCAGGTTGCGTTTATTTCCATTCCTCGCAATCTGCTGGTGGCCATGCCAGGCTGGAACGATCCCGCGCCTATGATCAAGGGAGCCTTTTTCATGGGTGGCCCCAAGCTCGCGATGCAGCAAGCATCTGCGGTGTTGGGCATGCCGGTGACACACTACGTGGTCGCCGACTTCGGCGGCTTCGTGCAAGCCATCAATGCCATCGGTGGCCTGACGGTCGATGTTGAGCAACCCATTTATGACCCGACCCACAGTGGGGCAGTGTTCAGCGCAGGGGTGCAGCACATGAATGGAGAGCAACTTTTGGCATACATTCGCGTGCGCCAGAACCAAGCGTCGAGCGACTACCGCGTCAATGACTTCCAGCGCATGGATGCTGCTTACAGTGTCATGTCCTCGGTCCGTCAACAGGTATTGGCGAACATGGGACCAAGCGAACTTATTAAGCTTCTAGCTGTCTGGCAAGAGGATGTCGCAACCAATCTGAGTACCGCAACCATCACGGAACTCGCCCTGTCCTCCCTGCACGCCTCATTTGTGCACATCACACTCGGCACTCTTGCGGATTCCATGTATCTTGAGCCTACCGCCATCCCGGGGGTAAATGTGAAGGGGTCCATTGTCGGCGGTAGCTACGACATCCTCAGCTCCGCACAGCTGCTCTCCCAATTGGCACCCTACGGGAGCACGAACCCGACAACGGGACTCCCCCCGCTCCCCTCAGCCAGTGACGTCTCGGTGATCGTGGGAGGGAACTCACAAGCCACGATGAGCGCCCTCACGGCGGCGGGTATCAACGCTACATTCGGATCGTCGGTCCCCGACTCTGGGGGAGCCACCCTCGTCCTGTATCCGGCAGGCGATTTGCCGGCCGCAGAGGTCGTGGGTCAAGCACTCGGCCAATCGAACGAGGAACTGCAGCAAACAAATAACGTCGCGAGCATTGAGGTGGAACCCGGCAACTGATGGCACCGCTTCTCAGATCGCACCAAATGTAGTATACAGGAGCCTGGGTCCGAGGTGATCCGCAGATTGCGTGTCCGGCGCACCTGGGGCCGGGGACCGGGCCAGGGAGAGTGGTCTATTACGCCGCAACCGACCGGGAAGCGATATGCGCGACGATCCTCCTACCGCCGCCCTTCCAAGGGTTCGAGTGGTCTGATTTGGGTCCTAGTCGCCGCCGGGGCACTCGCGATCGCCGTGGTCCTGATCCTCACATCGCACAAGCAGGAGAACATGGGTGCCACCGCCCCATATCTCAATAAACCCGTGTCCGCCAGCGTGCTCAGTCTCTTGACAACGATCCCTGCGTCCACCTACTCGGAGTTTGCGACATCCAAAACGGTCTCCTTCGTGAACTCGTTAGGCGCGAGCATCATTCCGGATACGGCGTCCCAGGCGGAGGCGGCTGCCTCTTCCACGGCCGCAGCCTCGGGTACCTCCTCCACCCCGTCAACACCGCTTACCGAATGGACCTCGGGTGGCAAACCCGTCATCTTCTACGCTGGAGCGGAGTATTGCCCATACTGCGCAGCCTCACGCTGGGGACTCATCACGGCGCTGGCGCGCTTCGGCACCTTCAGCGGGTTGGAGTATATGGCATCGAGCCCGCTCGACGTGTATCCCCTGACGCCGACCTTCACCTTTGTGCATGCCACCTACACCAGTACCTACATTGACTTCACCCCGGTCGAGCTGTACAGCTATGTCTACTCCTCCAAGATCGGTTACTACGAAACCCTCGAAACGCCGGACAGCACCGAGGAGAATGCCCTCACCCGGCTGGGTAACGGGGGCATTCCGTTTGTCGACCTAGCCAACGAGTATGTCTGGCCTGGTGGCACGCTCGTCTCGCCCACCATCTTCCCGTCAGGAGCGAAGTGGTCGGAGGTGGCCCAGGAGGTGCATGCAGGTCAGGGACAAATCGCAGAGGATGTTCTTGGAGTAGCGGACGTCATCACCGCCAACATTTGCAAGGTGGACGGAGGCCAACCGTCCGCCGTTTGCTCCACCGTCAGCTCGCTGGAGGGAGTCGCATGAGGAATCCGGGCCCCTCGCCCGTCTGGGCATGGACACGGATCGGCCTGAGCATCGTCGGACTTGGTATCTCCTTCTACCTGACTTTGGTGCATTACGCCCATGTCACACTCGTCTGCCCCCTACACGGAACCCTCATTGACTGTGCTGCGGTTGTGCAGAGTCCGCAGTCCATCATCCTGGGCGTTCCGATCGCCGTCTGGGGTATGGTATGGTTTGTGCTGGCGGCCGTCTTCGCCTCCCTGGCCCTCCGAGCCGATCCACCCTCCTGGCTCCGTCCGCTAACTCTCGGCTGGAGCATCGTGGGACTCCTCTCGGTACTCTACTTCCTCTACCTCGAGCTCGATGTCATTGGTCACCTCTGCATTTGGTGCACAACAGCCCACGTGCTGGTCTTGGCCTACTTTGTCTGCGCGGCGCTCGCGCCTCCTGGACCCCAGCATGCGGTGGAGTGAGCAGGCCCCCCCGCCGCATCCGAGCCACTTGAACGGACTGATCCGCACACACATCCCTGGGCCGTCCCCACACCAGCCCCTATGGCGGTACAAACCCGGTAGGGCATCATTCGGCGGAGAGGAACCATCCTCCCCATGACGAATGCAAGCCCCGATGAGAAGCTGCCCCCTGAGGGATGAGGCATTTGTCACGGTCGTGCGTCGGATTCGTCGGATCCGCCCTTCTGCTAACGGCCCTCGCCGTGGGCGGGTGCGGGCATGCCAAGGCGTCTGCCGCGCTGCCGATCCATTTGGTGGTGTCTACCTCCTCCATTGCCCAACCCATTCCCACTGACTTTGCCGGCATCGGATTTGAGACGGGATCTGAATTCTCCGGGAGCGGCGGAACACTTGGTTACTTCTTCTCCCCCCACAACACGCAGCTTATTACCCTCTTCCAGAACATCGGCATCCGGGATCTCCGCCTGGGCGGCGACACGGTCGACTTTGATCCGCCGCCGGGCACCACGGCCGCCGGCTACACGGGGGTCGACAACCTATTCGCGTTCGCGCAGGCGGCCGGTGTGAATGTGATTTATTCGCTACGGCTCCTTGATCCTTCGTCCGATCCGATCCCGAACCTGGCGACCGAAGACGCCACCGTCGCAGCCCACATTTGGAGCGATGACCGCTCCAATCTCCTCGCCTTCGCCATCGGTAACGAACCGGACGAAAGCCCGTATCATGACACCGACCCGGCGATCCACGGATTTCCGAGCTACCTCAGCACGTGGGAACAGTTTGCAGCGACGGTACGCACCGCGGTCCCGGACGCCACCTTTGTCGGCCCCGATGCCGGGTCCCGGACCGGTTCCCCCTCCTATGCCGTCCAATTTGCGGCCGCAGCCAAGGCCACCGGAGTCACGCTCATCACCCAACACTACTATGTGGGTGGAGGACCCGGCTCCACCACCACACAGCAGGCGATTGCCGATCTTTTGTCTCCCACGTGGGTCAACGGCAACCCGGGAACCGGTACTGGGCCGGAAGGCACTGGCCGGTATTCGTCCTACGAGCAGGTGTACGGGCACATTGTCGCTCCCATCGAGGCCATGGGCCTTCCGGTACGATTCACCGAGGCCAACGATTTTCTGGGGGGCGTCGCCGGAGCCAGCGACGGCTTTGCATCCGCGCTCTGGGCCTTGGACTTCATGCACTGGTGGGCCGCCCATGGACTAGCAGGAGTGAATTTTCACAATAACCAGTGGATCCTCACCGACACAATTGTCCCCCAACAACTTCTGACTGTTTCGGGCAGTTCGTGCCTCCCGTTTTGCAGTGACTATGTTGCCCGCCCGAAGGCATACGCGATCAAGGCCTTTGATCTCGGTGGTAACGGAGCCGCTCAGTCGGTGGCGGTCCGGAATCCTGACCAGTTGAACGTCACGGCGTATGCTGCCGGTGCTGGCCGACTCGTGGATGTGACGGTGATCAACAAGTCCTATGGACCGACGGGCCATACTGCCGCAGTGAGCATCGTACCGAACGGGTTCGTCGCGGCCAGCGCGGCTGAAATGGTCCTCACGGATGGACAGCCGGGAAACCCGACCCTCCTCACCGCCACGCTCGGAGGTGCTTCCATTACCAATGACAGCCGATGGACGGGGGTCTGGACCCCTCTGGCACCCGAAAAGAATGGATTCGTCGTGGTCTACGTTCCACCATCCACCGCAGCCATTGTCCAGATTCAAGCAGCGGGTGCCTACGTCGGCCCTGTAGCGTTGCAGGAGAATGGCTCGCTCACGGTGGTGGGCGAGACGGCCCAGGGAGCCGTAGTCGAGGATCAGGAGACCGTCGCCGCCGGAGGGACCGGATCCGCCTCCCGTTGGACCGGATGGACGGGCCTCCCTAGCGATGTGGCACCAAGCGGCCATGCCGTCGTCGTACGGAACCTGATCGACACCTTGGGTGTTGCGGTACCCACGGGTACCGGCGTGTTGTTGGCACAACAAGTGGCACCGAACGGGCCGTGGGGTGCGTGGACAAACCTTGGCGGATCAGCCCTGCGCCATCTTGCGGTACAGACCAACGCCGACGGCAGCGTAAGCCTCTTTGGACTCGCGGCCAACGGGCACCTTGCGGTGAACACCCAAAGCGCACCGGGCGTCGGCTGGTCGGGGTGGAACGCGATGGGTGGGCCAGCCCTGCAACCCGGGTACGTCGTCGGAAAGAACCTGAGCGGGCTTCTGCAGGTCTTCGGGGTCTCCCAGGACGGACAAATCTGGACGGTCGCAGAAACCGTCCCGGGTACCTGGGGCAGTTGGCAGTCGCTCCACGGTGATTTCGGTCCGGGCTTGGCGGTGTCGTCTCTGCTGGACGGGCGTCTGATGATTTTCGGCCTTACCCCGAGCGGACTTTTGCGCGAAGCGGAACAGGTCACACCAGGTGGGCGCTTCGGCCGCTGGCAAGGAATCGGAGGTATCCGACTCGCGCAGGGCTTCGTCGTCGGCCAAAACGCATCTGGTGAACTCGTAGTGTTTGGTGTAAAGGACGGGACGGGTGCGACGGGAGCGATCTGGAGCCTCTCGCAACGCGGTACAAGCGGATGGGGTGGGTGGACCGACCTCGGTGGCAACGTCCGACCGACACTGACCGTTGGCAACTCCGAGACCGGAGCGATCCAACTCCTTGCGACAGGAGCCGATAGCGCGCTGTGGTCGATCGGACAGGATGCATCCGGTGCGTGGGGTCCCTGGAGCAATCTCGGCGGCACATCCGTCGCACTCGGATGACGGCCCATCAGATGAAGCACATGCGCTGCGCAGCACGAACAGCCCCAACGGCCGCGAGCCGAAACGGGAGGGACGGCGTGTCCGGCTCACCGCATCCAACGCCGTCCCTCCACGCGGTCCACCTACGCCGTCTCTTCCTTCTTCCGCTTGCGGGGTACGATGGTCGGAGGATTGTGCTCCGCGATCACATCCGCAGTGATCACACACTTGGCACTCTCCGCGCGGGAGGGGATGTCAAACATGACATCCAGCATGACATCCTCAATAATGGCCCGCAGACCCCGGGCACCCGTCTTCCGCTCCAACGTGAGCTTGGCGATCTCGCGCAGAGCGTCTGGCTCAAACTCCAGCGTTACCCCATCCATCTGGCACAGTTTCTCATACTGACGCACCAGAGCGTTCTTGGGCTCCACCAGGATCCGCACCAAGGCGTCCTCATCGAGGGCATCCAGCGTGGCCATTACCGGAAGACGCCCGACAAACTCCGGAATCATACCGAACTTGAGGAGATCCTCCGGCATCACCTGTGCCAGAACATCCCCGATGCGGGCATCGTGCTGGCGCGTAGTCAGTTCGGCGCCGAACCCCAGCGTCTTGCGACCAATCCGGTTCTGAATGATCTTTTCCAACCCATCAAACGCACCGCCGCAGATAAAGAGGATATCCGTCGTGTCGATCTGGATGAACTCCTGGTGGGGATGCTTCCGGCCTCCCTGGGGCGGCACCGATGCCACCGTTCCCTCCAGAATCTTCAAGAGGGCCTGCTGCACGCCCTCCCCCGACACATCGCGTGTAATCGACGGGTTCTCCGACTTACGGGCAATCTTGTCGACCTCGTCGATGTAGACGATTCCCTTCTCTGCCTTCTCGATGTCGTAGTCCGCCGCCTGAATCAGCTTGAGGAGAATGTTCTCCACATCCTCCCCGACATAGCCGGCCTCGGTCAGCGAGGTGGCATCGGCAATGGCAAACGGCACATTGAGAATGCGCGCTAGCGTTTGGGCCAGGAGGGTCTTGCCGCTTCCCGTCGGCCCCAAAAGCAAAATATTGCTCTTCTGCAGCTCGACATCATCGACCTTGTTGCCCATGTTGACGCGCTTGTAGTGGTTATAGACCTGCACGGAAAGAGCCTTTTTCGCCCGGTCCTGGCCGATCACATACTGTGAAAGGATGTCGTTAATCTCCCGAGGCTTCGGCACATCTTTCAGGTTAAACTCGACGTCCTCCGCCTGTTCCTCTTCGATGATGTCATTGCATAGCTCGACACATTCATCACAGATGTACACTCCGGGCCCCGCAATCAGCCGCTTGACCTGGTCCTGGTGCTTGCCGCAAAAGGAACACTTCAGGGGGGCTCCCTTTTCGTCGGTGAACTTAAACATGCCCCTTCGCCCTCCCCCGGCCAGTCTCCGCCCCCACCCGCCTACTCCTTGCCCGAGCCCCGCGACACCATGATCTCGTCAACGACACCGTATGCCTTTGCCTGCTCGGCGGACAGAAAATAATCGCGTTGGAGATCCTCGCGTACCTTAGCACGCTCTTGCCCTGTATGCTTCACATAGATGTCGGTGATTGATTCATACGCCTTCAGCAGCTCCTCGGTCCAGATCTGCACGTCGGTCGCCTTACCTTGCGTTCCGCCCCACGGTTGGTGGATCATGATGCGCGAATGCGGCAGGGCGTAACGCTTGCCCTTGGTTCCCGCCGCCAAGAGGAGCGACCCCATGCTAGCCGCCATTCCCACGCAAATCGTCATCACCGGCGGCTTGATGTACTGCATGGCATCGTAAATCCCGAGCCCCGCGTCGACGCTTCCGCCAGGGGAGTTGATGTAGATCATGACGTCGCGGTCCGGATCCTCCCCCTCCAGGAAGAGCAATTGCGCGATCACAAGATTGGCGACCTGATCATCGATGGGCGACCCCAAGAAAATAATCCGCTCCCGCAAGAGCCGGGAGTAGATGTCGTACGCACGTTCCCCGCGAGGTGACTGTTCCACGACCATCGGAACATACCCCGCCTGAATTTCGCGCCGGATCTCCTGGAGCCTCGACATACACATGGCGTCCGTCATGCCGACTCGCCTCCTTGGTTCGCATCCGCCGGTGGGCTCTCCGCGCCGGTGGCGACCTGAGCCAGGTACTGCAACACCTTCGCGCGCCGAAGGCTGTCGCGGATCGCCGCCATGTTCTGCGGTTCTTCAGCCATTCGCCGGAAGCGGTCCAGCTTCACATGCTGCTCCTCCGCCAAGCGGGCAATCTCCCGGTCGACCTCATCCTGGTCGGGATTCAACTCCCGCTGCCGCGCGATCTCCTGCAGCACCAACTCGGTCCGAATCTGCGATTCGGCCATCTCGCGATACTCTGCCCGCAACTCCTCAACGCTCTTCGCCCGCAAGCGTGCATAGTCCTCTATGCCGAGACGCAGACCGGCGGAACGCATGGTGCGCCGAACAACATCCTCCAGCAGCGAGCTAATCTGGCGTTCGATCATCACCTCTGGTATCTCCACCTCGGCCGCTTCCACCGCCAGTCGCGTCGCTTGATCGATCACCGTTTGATCCGCCTGCCGCTCTGCCGCACCACGGAGTTGTTCCTCCAGCTGCGCGCGCAACGACTCCAGGGTCGCACCATCGAACAGTTCGGCCGCAAACGCATCCGTCAGCTCCGGTAGCTCCCGGTGTTTGACCTCACGCACTTGCACGTGCACGCGCGCCATCGTACCCGCCCTCTGTTCCCCCGCATCCGCGGCAGCGAGCACAAATTCTGTATCCGCTTCCTCGCCGGGTCTGCGTCCCGCAACCGCCTCATCGATTTCCTTTCGAATGGACCCGTCACCGACGATACCCTCCACGTTCTGCTCATCAACCGCGGTACCGTCCTCCAGACGGCCCGAGATGCGCAGCACGACAAGGTCGCCGGGGCCCGCCGCATCTTCGCAAGGAATCCACGTCCCACGTTGCAGACGGACGTCCTCTAAGGCCGCGTCCACATCCTCCGTCCGCACCTGTCGGACACCCCGTGGTACGCGAATCTTCGACACATCACCCAACCGCACGTCCGGACGCACCACAACCCGCGCCTGAAGGCGGAGCGGGCCTTCATCACCAAATTCCTGAACATCGAATTGCGGCGTGTCGACCGGCACAAGGCCTTCCGCCGTCACGGCCTCCCGATAGGCCCAGCGAACCAGCGGATCCAGGGCCTCCTGGCGAACCGCCGCCTTTCCGACATAGCGGTCAAGAACCGCTGCGGGAACATGCCCCTTCCGAAACCCCGGCACACGCATGCGCTGTGCAAGGCGGCGGTAGGCGCGACGAATCTCGTCCTCCATCTCTTCCGGCGCCACCTCGATCTCCAGAACCGCGCGACTACCGGGTTCCCTCTCACATGTTGCCTTCAACCGTCACACTCCCCAATGCCGAGCCAGAGCGGTCCATTGACAGTCGCTGCCGCACCCCGGGTACACACGACCGCATCCACCGTGCCGTCATTCTAGCCGTGCAGGATGATTCCGGGCAAGATGCCGATCACAAGAGTCGCTACCGCCGTACAACCTGCCACGATGCCCCAACCGATACGGGGAACGCGTAGCGCCGAACCACCTTCTCCGGAATCGTCCAAAGAGGCCATCAGCCAGCGGAAATACGGATACAACCCTACGATGCTCGCCACCACGATCCCGATCGCAATCCAGGGGTGGCCACTGCCGAAGAGGCCCCGTAGCAGTAAGAGCTTCGCCATGAATCCTCCCGTCGGTGGCACACCAGCCAAGGACAGTAGGGCGATGATCAGCGCACCACCGAGCCAGGGCCACTGCCGCGCGATGGAGATAAAGCCAGCCATTCGGTCCCCTGTCCCTTCGGACTCCACCGCCGCAACCGTCGCAAAGAACCCGAGACTTGCGGCCGCGTAGGCCGCCAAATAGAGAAAACCGAGGGGTTGCCAATTGCGACCGGCCAAGAGCACCAACACCAGCGTTCCGGCGTTGGCGATCCCTGAGAACGCGAGCAGCCGACGCGCCCCCGTTTGCCCGATCGCCCCCAGGTATCCCACAAACATTGAAAGGACACCCAAGACGGCAACCACCGCCACCCAATGCAACCCGACACCGAACCCTGACACCAACACTCGCCCCAGGGCCGCAAACGCCGCCGCCTTCGTCCCCACAGCCATAAAGGCGGCCACCGAGGTTGGTGCACCGTCATAGACATCGGGGGTCCAGAGTTGAAAGGGGGCCAACGCCAGCTTGAACCCAAGGCCGGCGATGATGAGCACCAACCCCACACTGGCGAGCGGCCCCGTCGCCGCCGCCGCAATGCCATGCCAATCCAGGGAACCAGTCGCGGCATAGGTCAGGGCAGAGCCATAAAGCAGAAGGGCGGAACCCAGACCGCCCAAGACAAAATACTTGAAACCTGCCTCCGCCCCGCGCCCGTCCTGCCGACCGAAGGCGGTCAGCACGTATAGTCCAAGGGAAAGAACCTCGATCCCCACGAACAGTACCACGAGGTTTCCAGCGCCTCCGGCCAGCACCATACCCGCTGCGGACCAGAGCACCAATGCCAGGTACGCCGCCCCGCGCTTCCGCCCACCCAGAGCCTCCGGATCAGCGAGCAGAATCGCGGCCGTGGCGCCGGCAATCGCCAACAGATCCGTCGCGCGGCCCAGAAGGTCACCCAAAAGCGCCGCGGAGAACGCCGAACTTCCGGCGGCATACGTGATCGCGCCCCACGCCGCGAGGGCGAGCACCACGAGCGCAACGCTACGCTGCAGGGTCGGGTGACCCTCCCACACGAGGTCGAGGAGCAGGAGCAGCACCGCGCCGCCACCCAGGACCACGAGCGGACCGGCAGGCCCGCCGAATAGATTCATTTTGTCGCCTCCTGCACATCAAGCTGCAACTCGCTGCCCAAGCCCCGACCGACTCTGCGTCGCGGCCGTGCATACCCGCTTTGGTCCACCTGCGCCACAACATGCCTTGTGGACAACGCCTGCTGCACGCTGATCGCGGCTTCGGCTGGAAGCGGCTTCGGCCAGAGACCAATGAGCAAGAGGAGACCCGCGAGCGGTACCAGCACAACGCGGTCCATGCGCCCCAAATCCCGAACCGAACCCAATCCCTCGGACGGGCCATGCAGCACCAGCTGAATCAAGCGCAGCATGTAAGCGGCAGAGAGCACAAGGCCCATGACCGCCAGCACCGCCAACAAGACGCTGCGACGATAAATGCCCACCACCATCAGGAGCTCCCCCGGGAACCCACCCAGCCCTGGCAGGCCCAAGGAAGCCATACCGAGCAGCATCAGGGCACCAGCCAAGGCGGGCGCCTGGGTCGCCAGACCGCGGAAACCCTGGAGCCGAATCGCACCGGCCAGCCGCTGCTCGAGAATGCCCACCACAAGGAACAAACCGGCAGTGACGAGGCCGTGGGTGATCATCTGCACAACGGCTCCGGTGAGAGCGACCGAGCGGAGCGTAACGATCGCCACCATGATCAGACCGAGGTGCGAGACGCTGGACCGTGCCAAAAGGCGCCGAGGATCATGGGAAGCAAGGGCCGCAAATGCCCCATAGAAGATGCTCACGACACCCACCGCGATCATGAGGGGAGCCAGCGCTGTGGCAGCCTGCGGCAACACGGGCAGCAGAATGGCGAGCATGCCGTAGAGTCCCGCTTTGCTCTGCACACCCGCCACCAAAGCTGCCGCCGGCGCTGGCAGTTCCGCATAGGTATCGGCAACCCAGCCGTGGACGGGCCAGAGGGGCGTTTTGACCGCGAAGCCTACAAACAGCGCGAGCCCGACCAGGGTCGCGCCGGATCCAAGAGCCACGGTCGAGACGCGCTGTCCTGGCATCACCACGCCAAACGCAACAAGGGCAGCGATTCCGGCGAGCAAAAACAGGCTGCCGCCCACGTTGTATACAAGGAACTTCCACGCCGCTGCCCGTCGGCCGGTGCCACCCCACCCCACCAGGAGGAAATACGTAGGGACGAGCATCGCCTCCCAGAAGAGGTAGAACAGAACGAAGTCGCGCGCCAGAAACAGACCGGTGGCGCTCGCGCCCAAGACATTGATCCACGCCAGGAAACTCGGGCCGAGCGACCATCCGGCAATCCCGGCGATGACCGTCAGAAGCAGCGTCAGGCAGATGAGTAGGAGGCTGAGGCCTGACAGCCCCAGGGCATAGCGGATGTCCAGGCCGGAGGCAGTGATCCAGCGAATCGACGTGAAGATTTGGCCTGCGTGGGTCCAGAGTGCCAGAGAGACACCCAGGGCCGCCGCAGCGCTGATGGGCGCAGCCACCCTCCAGCGAACCCCACCGCAGGCCGCCAAGAGCGCACCCACGGCGGGCATGACCCAGACAATGGTCAACAAAGGGAAAAGGCCTCCTCTCGAACCGGTCGAGCCATGGGTCTAGCGACGGATGATCGCCCACAGCAGGAGCAGGGCAGCACCCCAAAGCATCGTCAGGGCATAGCGCCGCACAAGGCCGGACTGCCATAGCCGTACCCCTTGGGAACCGAGGGACAAAAGCCCTGCCAGGGCTCCTTCGGCGGCAGGCCACGCAGATCCGTCCCACCCGAGGACAACCCATTTCCCGATCGCGTGGGCGGGCTCGACCACCGCCCAGTGCCAGAGCGTTTCCCACCCGTACTCCGATCGCAGAATCGCCCCCACCGGCTCCGGTAACCACCGGTCGGATGCGAGGTCACCCTTGCCATACAGCCGATAGGCGAGCCCCCAACCAATGAGCGCCAACACCACGGAGATCGCCATGCTTCCCAGGTCCAGACCGCTACCCCAGCTCCGCTGGAGCGCTACGGCGAAACCGCCACCCACCACCGCCAATACCGCCAGGGTCGCGGTCGGCCAACGCATGGAGAGCGGCACCGTCGTATGCAACGGCACATTACTCCGACGCTCGCCCCCAAAGGTGAGGTAATACAGGCGGAAGGCGTAGAACGGGGTGATCAGGGCCGCAGCGGCCAGCATGAGGTAGGCGACGATGTGCCCCGACGCCAGTAGCGCCCCCATCACCGCATCCTTACTCCAGAACCCCGCAAAGGGCGGGATCCCCGCGAGCGCCAAGGCCCCCGCCAGAAACGCAACCCGCGCAAGGGGTAGGTGTTTACCGAGGCCGCCATAGCGACGAATATCCCGCTCATCCCCGGTGGCGTGCATGACGATGCCTGCCGACATAAAGAGCACGGCCTTGAAGAAGGCATGCATAATGACGTGGCTCACACCCGCCGCCAACGCCCCAAAGGCGACCCCGGCAATCATGTACCCCACCTGACTCATCGTGGAGTACGCAAGGCCCCGCTTGAGGTCGTACGCCGCAACCGCCGCAACCGCCGCGCCCAATGCAGTGAAGGCCGCCAGATCTCCGGCGATCCCAGCGGCAACCGGACTCGCCTGATAGATCAGCGCGCAACGGGCGATCAGATACACCCCGGCCGTCACCATCGTCGCGGCGTGGATCAGCGCACTGACCGGCGTGGGGCCCTCCATCGCGTCTGAGAGCCAACTCTGCAGGGGAAACTGCGCCGACTTCGCCGCGGCGGCGACAAAGAGCAGAATCCCAATCCCAGCGGCTCCCGAGGACAAGGGACTGCCTGCGCCGAGCACCTGCGCGAAACGAACGCTGCCGGTGCGCAGGGCAATGTCGGCAACCGCCAGGATCAGGGCAACGTCTCCGACCGTGTTCAGGATAAAGGCCTTTCGCGCGGCAACCACCGCCAACGGCCGATCGTACCAAAAGCCGATCAACAAGTAGGAGGCGAAGCCCACGCCGGCCCAGCCGATCAATAAGAGCACGAAGTTGTCCGCCAGCACCAGGAGCAGCATGGCGCCGATGAAGAGGTCGATCCCCGCGAAGTAACGGCGGTAGTCACGCTCCTTCTCACCCGCCATATAGGAGAGGGAGTAGACAACAATCAGTAGGCCCACGCCCGTGATCACGAGCGCGAAAACGGTGGACAACCCATCAATCCAAAGCCCGAGCGGGATGTTGAGGGACCCCACCGCAGCCCACTGTCCGAAGACCCAATCCCGGCCCGTCGTGAGGGCTCCCCCACTCCCCCAGGGAAACGCCATGCCCCCAGTGAACGCCATGCCGACGGCCGCCCAAAACGCCAAGGCGACCGTGCCAGCACCGATCCATCCCACCAGCCGGCGTGAACCGGGCACAAGACCAAGAACGAAGCCCCCCAGGAGGGGAAGCACCAGGCTCACAAGAGCCAGGACACCCATGCCGACAATCGCTCCCTTCAGAGCTTTATCCCTTGAGCCAGTTCAACCGATCCGCATCCAGCCGGCCGCGCTGACGGGCCACGAGCACGATCAAACCGAGACCAATGGCGACATCCGCTGCGGCCAGGGTAATCACCAGAAAGGCAAAGACCTGCCCACCCATCTGCCCGTAGTGCCGCGCCGTCGCGACGAGGGCCAGGTTGGCCGCATTCCACATGATCTCGATCGACATCACCATCACGAGCGGATCCCGGCGCAACAAAAGGCCCAGGGCACCGATGACCAACAGGATGGTGCTCAATGCCAAATACAGCGGCAGTCCCACGGTCACTTGGCCTCGCCCCCCAACACAGCCGAGTCCGCCCCACGCGCATGACTCACATCGAATCCATCCGATGCGGACGGCTCTTCCGGAACCGAATGGGCCAAGGCCACGACGCCCACCACCGCGATCAACAGGGCCAATGCCGTCGACTCAAACGGCAAGAGGTAGCGACCGAACAGTGCCACCCCGAAGGCCGATGCCCCACCGAAGCCTGCGGGCAGCACACCACTGCGTACGGCTTCGCCCGCTGCCGCACCCACCATCAAGAGCGCCGCCATGATCATCGCGCCGGTGACCGCCAGAGCCGTCTGGCCCTTCGGTTGGCCAGTTCCAGGCTCCTCCCGTTCCCCACGCGTCGAGAGCAGTCCCAACACAAAGAGGAAGAGTACCATGACCGCCCCCGCATACAGCAGCACCTGCACCAAGCCGAGGAAGGTGGCCTGGAGCGTCAGATAGAGAACAGCAAGGCTCGCGAGGTGCGTGATCAGCCACAGAACACTGTGGACCACATTCCGCGCAGTCACCACGCCAATCGCAGCTGCAATCGCGGCCAATCCCACGATGACAAACGCAATCAACGGGCTCCCTCCTCCGCTAGAGTCTCCGTCCGGGGATCCGGCACCAAAAGCCACTCGCGGTCCACCTGAAAGTCCTGCCGCGAGAACCCCACCAAGTCGTGGCGTGGCGTCAACTGAATCGCCCCCGTCGGACAGGCCTCCTCGCAAAACCCACAGAAGATACAGCGCAGAAGGTCAATCTCGTACCGATAGCCGTACCGCTCCCCGGGGGAGAAGGGATGATCCGGCGGATTCTCGGCCGCCTCCACCGTAATGCAATGCGCTGGGCAGGCCGCCTGGCACAACTCGCAGCCCACACACCGCTCAAGCCCGTCATCGTACCGGTCCAGAATGTGCAACCCGCGAAAGCGCTCCGCCACGGGACGCTGCCGCTCCGGGTAATCGACCGTCACCCGCCGCCGCCAGAGATAGTGCAGCGTCGTCCCCAGCCCCTCCGGCAGTCCCCGCAACTGGCGCAACCTGCTGCTCTTCGGCATCCTGGACACCGTCCCCTCGCTCAATGCCATCCGCCCAACGCCACGAAGGTGGAGATCCAAACCAGGTTCAGGAAGCCCAGCGGCACCAAAAGCTTCCACCCGAAACTCATCAATTGGTCATAGCGCAAACGCGGGAACGTCGAGCGCACCCACATGAAGAAGAACAAATACAGCGCCATCTTCGCCAGAAGCCACCACACCGAACTGCCAAGACCAAAGGGACCATGCCATCCACCCAAAAAGAGTAGCGCGCCAAGCGCGCTCATGGTGAACATGTTCACGTATTCCGCCATGACGAAGTTGGCGAAGCGGAACCCCGAATACTCCACGTGAAAGCCGGCAACCAGTTCCCCCTCCGCCTCCGCCAGGTCGAAGGGCGCGCGGTTGCACTCGGCCACCGACCCGACAAGGAAGATCGCAAACCCCAGGATGTCAGGAATGGCACCCCAGAGGTGCACGCCTTGCATCGACACCATCGTGTTCAGGTTCAGCGTTCCGTAGAGGACCACCGCCGAGATGACCGCCATGCCCAGCGCCAGTTCATAGCTGACCATCTGTGCCGTGGCACGCAGACTTCCGAGCAGTGCATACTTGCTCTGGCTCGCCCAACCACCGAGGCTCACGCCGTAGACCCCGACAGACAACAGCGCCAACACAAAGAGGATACCGCTCGCAGGATGCGCCACCGAGAGCGGCAAAACGAGGCTTCCGATGTGGGCAACGGGGCCCAGCGGAATCACGGCGAAGGCACCCAGGGCTACGAAGAGGGCGACGGCGGGCGCGACGTAAAAGAGCAGTGTATCTGCCCCCGCTGGTCGCGTATCCTCCTTATTCATCATCTTGATGGCATCGGCCAATGGTTGGAGCATGCCCCATGGCCCCACCCGCACCGGCCCCCAACGCAACTGGAAATAGCCAAGCACTTTGCGTTCGAGCACCATGACGTACGCGAAGGCAGTCAGGAGAAGCACCACCAAGATGACGCTGCGCACAAGGACGTAGCCGAGACTCACCGGCGATTCACTCCCATCGCGGCAACCGGAACGGTGCTTGCAAGCCCGTTCTCCCCCGCCAACACCAAGCGAACACGCTGCCCCATGCGGTTTGCCCCCGGGGTATGCGCCCCGAATGCCACATAGCCTGGTTCGAGTCCATCGTCCAGTTCGATCACCGCCCGCATGCTCGCTCCATCGCCCTCCGCGATCACGAACTGACCGGAGCGAAGCCCAAGGGCCGTCGCATCCGTGGAGTGGATCCGCAACCGCGGTTCCCCCCGCACCACGTGCAGGTTCGGGTCAAAGGCTGCCGTACCGCCGCCCGCATACAACTGGGTGCGAACGAGCAGGCGGAGGCCGTCGATCTCGTGTGGGCCGGACGTGAAACGATCCAAAACCGTAACCATGGCCGGCTTCTCCGCTCGACCGAGTGCCTGCTGTTCCGATGCCACCGCGGCGGCCGTTGCCGGCAGCGTAGCGCCTAGGGCACCCGCAAGCGCGACAAAGATGTCCAGGTCCGACCGGGCTCCCGCCGGACCGGGCGCCACCGCTTGAACCTCCTGGCGAACCCCCGCAAGGTTGGTCACATGGCCGGTCTTCTCGAAGGGACCAAGTGCGGGCAGAACCACGTCGGCATGGACCGCCGCATCGGTCGCGAAGAGATCCTGCACCACCAGGAAGGGGATCGTATCGAGTGCCCGCGCCGCGAGCGTTCCGTCGGGGAACGTACCCAAGGGATTGCTTCCCACCAAATACAGCGCGCCCAGATCGCCCCGAGCCGCCGCCTCGAGAATGGCAGCCGCAGCACGCCCTGGCTTGACAGGCAGAGGCCCTCCACCCCATGCCTCGCTCACCGCCGCCGCCTCGGCCATGGAGCGATACCCCGGCAAGAGATCGGGCAGAAGTCCCGCCGCCTCGGCTCCCCGCGCATTGGCAAACTCACCGGGAACCAAAAGCGGTGCACCGAGCTTGGCCACCGCTCGGGCAAGCTCCCCGTCCCCGCTGCCATTCCACACCACAAGAGGCATCTTGGCCTCCGCCACGCGCACCGTAAGCCCCCGCACAGCCTCGGCCAAATCCTCCGGTGCGCAGGCCACGCGCTCCGCCCGGCCCACCGTGAGGTTCCGCTCGGGACCGATGTCCACGATTCCGGCACGGGCTGCTGCACGCCGCAGGCGGAGAGCCAGGACCGGGACCTCTTCACCGACCGGCGTATCGACGATCACAATCAGATCCGCCGCGTCGATGTCGGTCACTTGCGCTGAATGACAACCGATCGCTTCGGGAGCCGCAAACCGCTGCGCCCCAGTCCGCCAGTCCAGATCATTACTGCGCAGGACCGCGCGCGTCAACCGACCCAAAAGGTAGGCCTCTTCATCCGTCAAGCGTGCTCCACCCAGCACCGCGATGCCCCTCTGCCCATGAAGGGTCAATCCTTGCCGCACCGCATCGATCGCAGCATCCCAGGATGTTGCGACCAACTGGCCATCGCGCCGCACTTGCGGCGCGGTCAGTCGAGCATCCGCCCGAACCGTTCCGAACCCGTATCGCCCACGGTCGCAGAGCCAGCCCCCATCCACTGCAGCGTTCTCGCGCGCCAACAGGCGCACAATCTCTGCGCCGCGCCGCTGCACGGTGATGTTGCACCCAAGGCTGCAGCCCTGGCACACCGATGGCGTCGGCCGAAGATCCCAGGGCCTTGCCTTGAACCGGTAGGTTTGACTCGTGAGCGCCCCCACCGGGCAGAGCTCGGTGTTGTTTCCAGAGAAGTGCCCCGCGTACGGCTCCCCTCGCGTCGTATCAATGACCGTTCCATCGCCACGACCATGGAGCACCAGGTTTTGCTCCCCCAGCACCTCGTCCTCATAGCGCACGCACCTCTGGCAGAGGATGCAGCGCTCCTGGTCCAGTACCAGAAACGGCCCGAGTTCATGGGCCTTCATCCGGTGGATCTTCGGCTCGGCAAAACGGCTCACACCAGGGCCATACCGCAGCGTGAAGTCCTGGAGATCACACTCCCCGCCCTTGTCACAAACGGGGCAGTCGAGCGGGTGGTTGATGAGCAGAAACTCCAGCACCTGCCGCCTCGCCTCCCGCGCGCCATCCGACATCGTCTGAATCTGCATGCCCTCCCCGACCGGTGTCGTGCAGGAGGTGACGATCATCGGACCGCGGGGACTCTCCATCTGCACCATGCAGACACGGCAGGCACCGGCTGGCTTCAGCTTTTCATGGTAGCAATAGAAGGGGACAGGGTGGCCCACCTGCCGCACCGCGTCGACTAAGAGCGTCCCCTTGGGAAAAGCATATGGCGCACCATCGATGGTCACGTTGACCAACTGCGGCGCCGGAGCGGAATCACTCATCGCATCGCCACCTCCCGTCGGCTCGCGACCGGACAGGGCCCTCCGGACTCATGCGCCACGAACTCGTCGCGGAAGTTGGCCAAGGCTGAACCAAGATAGGTCACCGAGAAGTCGCCCAACAGACACAGCGTCTTCTTCCCCCCAATGCCACGCACCAGCGACTCCAGGAGCGCGGTATCCCCCGGTCGTCCCCCGCCATGCTCCATTCGCTCCAGGACGCGCTCCGTCCAACCCGTTCCCTCGCGGCACGGCGTGCACTTCCCGCACGACTCGTGGTGGTAGAAGCGCGCGCCGAGGTAGGCGACATGCACCGGGCAGTCCCGGTCATCGCAGACCAGCATGCCGGCCGAACCGAGCATGGAGCGGATGGCACCCATGGAGTCAAAG
>JAJYVN010000017.1 GCA_021791995.1 Bacillota bacterium | reverse complement strand
CCACCTGCAACCCGATGCCGCCGGTCGGCGGCTCGGTCCCCGTCGGATGCGAACCCCTGCCGGAGTTGCTTTGCTCCCCCTTCCCAACCGTTGAAGCGGTCGAAGCCGTGGATCGACCGCTGGTACTGCTGTGTGGGCCATGCGAAGAGGAGGTAGGGATTGCTGTGGCAGCCTGAGCGTTGATCAAATGGACGAGTTGGTTCACCGACGGAAGCACCGGCATGCTCCCGGCGGTCTGTCCCGTACCGTTGGGTGTTCGTGTCGGAGGGGAGGTCGAGGAAGAAGAGGAGGACTTCCCAACATCCGGACTCGAGGAGGAAGACGAGCGAACGGATGACTGGCCCTTGCCCTTGGAAGCGGCCCCGGAGGCCACTCCGCTCTGGAGCAGGGCGCCCAGCGTTGCACTCTGCAAGTCGGTCACGGAAACACCCCGGCCCGACGCGGCGAGGGCCTGCCCCACCGCATAGCGCCCAAGGCTGAGGTGGTCTTGTGCAGCGCCCCGCACATCAGCCGTCGGCGCCTGCGCCGCTTCGAGACTCGCGTCCACGTCGTCCTTTTGGAGCAGGGACCTGGTCTGTGCCAAGCCCTGGTCCACCGCGCCTGACAGCGCCGTTGGCAGCGACGACGGAGCCGTGTGTGTCTGGGCCACGACCACCAACACGGTGTGCTCGGACGCCTTGCCCCCATCTGTCAAGGAACTCGCCGTAGCGGAAGAGGACCGGAATGGGGTAGTGGTGGATGCGACAGGCGGCAGGTTGGTGCTTGTGAGGTAGCCGTCACGTGTCGCCTGGGATACCAAGGCCGGGATCGCCTGGGCAATCGGCGTACCCCGCACATGGGTCTGCTCCAAGATACGCTCGCCACCGTGATCAAACGATGTCGTACGCACCACCATTCCGGCCTTATTGACATACAGATCAACGCTCGGATTGATGTCGATAGACACAACGGCAGCCACCTGCTGCGCCGCAGCCACCTCCACAAAGCCAAGGGATGCCGTCCCCGCAGCGAGGGCCGTTAGTGCCGCAATGGCTGTCCAGCGTAAACGGGCGCGTCCCCATGGCCCGCGGGAGGCAGGGGCTGCAAGCTGATCCGGAAGGAGCCAGACCTCATCGCCCGCCCGCCAGCCCTCTGCGGCTGGCAGACGCACAAAGTTTCCTTCGACGAGCAATCGCGCATATCGTCCTCGAACGTCGAGCACAACACCACACAGCCGCTCGCCCGCCGCCATGAATTCTGACCCCCCTCCCACGCTTCCCTTCACGACACGGTCGAGATGTATGAACGCAGGATGTGCAGGTCCTCCATCAGAATCACCGCAACCGCAATAATATACTTCCGCTGTCGCTCCATCGTCTTGCGACTGATGTCCAACGCAGGATGCGCCTCCAGTTCGCGCAGCGGCAGGGCATGGTGCAAGCGCAAATACTCCCGCCACCGTTGGTCCGTCGCGACGGCCCGCGCGACCTCGATCGCCCGAGAGCGCGCATCGGCATGCCTCGGCCCCCGTTCCACAAGGTCATCCAGGGTAATCCCATACGTCCGCAGTATCTCTTGATACTGGGCAATCTCGGCTTGCCGTTCCTCCCGTTCTATCCGGTCCCGGTGCACCGCCTCGGCCGCGCTCCACTCGGCCGGGTTGTACAGAGTGCCGTCCTCCTGCTCAACCTCCAGCGCAGTGAAAGGCAACTCGCGCACTCGCTTCTGCCGACGGAAGTGGTCAACCAGGCGCCGACGCACCACCGTTTCAGCAAACGACCGGAAGGGCACCTGCGCTTCGGTCCGGTACGAATCTATCGCCTCATTCAGCGCCAAGAGCGCAATGCTCACCTCATCGTCCCGCCCCGGCTCCACCCGTCGACCACACACGCGAGAACAGATCTGCACGGCCACAGGCACATATGCGGCAAGGATCCTCTCCCGCTCCGCCGCATCCCCATTCTGAGCAGCATGAAGATCCCCTCGCTCGGGAGCCTGTTGGGTTGGGTGGTCCCGAAAACGGGGCAATGCTGTACCTCCACCCCTCGGTTCATTCGAGCCTATGGATCCCCTTTTGGGGGTCAGAAGTCTGGAAGCTTCAGGACCATGTCACGCGTGTGCCTCGTGGGGACGCAGCAGGCCCACCTCTCCGGACTCCGTCTGCCTCCCCTCACCCGCCCCACTCCATCCGGGGGGAACCGGCACCCCCAGATAGGTGAATCCCGAGTGCGTCAGCATCCGGCCACGGGGCGTTCGCTGCAGAAGCCCGCGTTGCAACAGGTACGGCTCGATCACATCCGCAATCGTGTCCTCGGACTCGCTCGATGCGGCAGCCAGAGTGGACAGTCCCACCGGGCCGCCCCCGTAATGATCCAGCATGAGGTGAAGAATCCGCAGATCATCCGCGTCAAGGCCGGTTGGGTCAATCTGGAGAAGGTCACAGGCCTGGCGCGCAACCTCCTCGGTAACCACCGCGTCTGCCCGCACCTCCGCAAAGTCTCGCAGCCGACGTAAGAGCCGATTGGCAACGCGTGCCGTTCCGCGGCTGCGGCGCGCGACCTCGGCCGCTCCCTCGGGGTCCAAGCGAGCGCCCAGGATGCGTGCCGAACGCACGACGATGGTGTGCAACTCTTGCTCCGTGTAATACTCCAGACGCTCGATCAGCCCAAAACGGTCCCGGAAGGGTGCCGGGAGCGCCCCTTGCCGCGTCGTCGCACCAACCAGTGTGAACGCGGGGAGATCGATGCGTAGGGTATTCGCCGTGGGCCCCTTACCAAGAACGATATCCAGGGCGTGATCCTCCATCGCAGGGTACAACGTCTCTGCGACGTTGCGGTCTAAACGATGAATCTCATCAATGAAGAGGACATCCCCCGGCGCAAGGCTGGTCAGCAGCGCAGCAAGGTCTCCGGCTCGCTGCAATGCCGGTCCAGAGGTCAGCCGAATGCCCACGCCGAGTTCCCGAGCCAGGATGTGCGCTAGTGTCGTCTTGCCGAGACCCGGGGGACCATAGAAGAGTACATGGTCCAACGTCTCGCCGCGTGCTCGTGCGGCCTCGATCGTGATGCGCAGGTGCTCCTTCAGGCGCTCCTGACCGACAAACTCGTTCAAGAGCTCTGGCCGCAGGTCTGCATCCGCCCGGACTTCCTGCTCATCCGCCGCTCTTTCATCGGGATGGCGCATCCCCTTCACGGCTCCCCTCTGTACCGTCCACGGCCAGCCGGTTTTTGCAGGCTAGCACCCTTTCCCTGCGCACTGGCCACGCTACCCCCGACCGCTCTGCCCATTCAGTCGGCGCAAGGCTGCACGCACCAACTCCGCCGCACCCTCGGCCGTGCCGTCCAGCCCAGCCATCGCTTCCGACGCCTCAGCAGTGCTATAGCCGAGGGAGATCAGGGCAGCCAATGCCTCACCCGTCACCCCATCCCCTACACTCGATGGTTCCATGGTCTGTTCCATCCGGTCCCGAAGCTCAAGACAGATCCGTTGCGCGGTTTTCTTGCCAACCCCCGGCACGCAGGACAGCGCTGTCACGTCTTCGCGCCGGACCGCCGAGACCAAGGCCGGTAGCGTAAAGGCCGAGAGAACCGCCAAAGCCGTCTTCGGCCCCACCGTCGCAACCGACAACAAGGAGCGGAACGCTTCACGCTCACCCGCGTCCGCGAAACCGAAGAGCACCACGCCGTCCTCGCGCACGAGAAACTCCGTAACAATCGAGACCTCTTCCCCCGGGGCAGGGAGACCCTGGGCGGCTCGCGCCGAGAGCGTCAGGTGAAAGCCGATGCCATCCACGTCCAACTCGACCCACCCGCTCCCACGACTCTGCACCCGGCCGCGCACAAAGGCGATCATCGTGCCAACGTCCCCGCGCCCATGGCCTGCGCCACCCGCTGCCGCAGACCAATCGCCTGAACATAACAGAGGCAGAGCCCCAGCGCGTCGGCGGCGTCATCGGGCTGCGGCGGGTACGCCAGTCGGAGGCGCATCGCCACCAACCGCTGGACCTGCCCCTTATCGGCCGCCCCGTTCCCCGTAATCGCCAGTTTCATCTGCGTCGGGGTGTACTCCGCGATATCAATACCCGCCTGCACCAAGGCCAGCATGGCAACCCCTCGGGCCTGCCCGACATCCGCCGCCGTCTTGACATTACGGTTGTGGTAGAGAAGCTCGACCGCCGCAGCGTTGGGACGGTGCGCAGCTAGGATCGCCCTCATCGCTTTGTACAACTCCTGCAGCCGCGCCGCGCCACGTTGGGTCGGGCGTATGGCACCCGCCACAACCAGCCGCCATTCGCCATCCGCCGCCTCGATGACACCATACCCACAGGTCGCAATCCCGGGGTCAATTCCCAACACGCGCACGGGGTTCCTCCCCTCAGCCGATAGAGCACGCTGGTACAACTTCCAGTGACCTGCTATGGGGAGGCGTTCGACGCACGGTAGACGGGGTCCTGCGTTAGAAGCGGTGGCCGCGCACGCGGCTGATATCGAACTTTGCCGTGCGCGCGATTGCCATGACCGCCATTACACCCGCCTGCACGGGATCCGACACAACTAGGTCCGCCGCTTCTGGGACGCTACCCGCCATATTGAGGGAAATGACAATGATCCCGCGGCCGCGCACCTCACGCACGGCTTCCGTGATATCGCCACCCATCAGCGCCCCCGCGAGTACCAGGACCGCCGCACGTGGCAACCTACCGACGGCCCGGACGGCACCCGCCACATTCTCCTCACCGACAAGGGGAATGGTGTCGACGGAGATCCGCTCCCCCCGGATGTTGTGGCGATCCGACTCGGACACAGCGCCGAGCATCACCTGCCCCACCTGCGCCCCTCCACCGATCACGATCACCCGCTTGCCATACACATCATAGAACGAGGGCGGTCGTTGAAAATCGATGGTAGAAGGCAGGGCCGCAACATCCCGCATCAGAGCATCCGCGTCTGCCACATGCTCCAGCTCCATATAGACCGAAGCCACATGGGCCGCGCGATCCACAATATCGATCAGAGTGATATTAGCCCCATGGGTTGCCACCACACCCGTGAGTTGCGCCAATACACCTGGTTCATCCCGTGCATTCACCCAGAGGGTCAGATCGGGTGGATCACCGCGTTGAATCTCCATAGAGGGCCGCGTTCGACGCGGCTGCCTCCCCTCCCTCTATCCTTCGCAGCCTTGCACCACTTCGAGACACCCACCCGCCAGGACAAAGCCACCCAAGGCGTCCCACACCCAGTGCCCGCCCGTCGCCACCACGGCCACGGCCGCCAGTGCAGTCAGCGGAAGCACCCACACCCAACGACGGACAAGTGCCCCGGCAGTGAACGTCAGGCGGAAGAGGTGACCACTCGGGAATGAACCGCGCAACAGATCGCCCGGTGCGGAGCCCGTGTGGATACCAAACATGGGATTGAGCACATGCTCCACACGCAAATAGCCCCCGGGTGTCGGCAACCCGACCGGGAGGGGCAAGACGAGGAAGTGCTTAGAAATCAGCTCAATAACTCCCCCTGCCAGAAACACACCCCATAATACCAGCCGACTCGTACGTCCCAACCCGACGACGAACAACACCGCTGCAGTGAGGGGCAGGCCGCCCAGATCCCACACTAACTCCAATGGATGGATCCCGCGCCCGAGCGGCGCCAGCATCGCGGCTACCCTGATATTGACCCAGTGTACCGGCGTGGTACCAGCCAACGCCGCTGCACACAGAAAGGCGAACGTCCATGGCACAGAACGCACAGGCCACTTCAGCCGGTGGGCAGCGGCAACTCCCCCTACCCTTCGAGCGGAAGGGCGAGTTGCCGCTGCATCGCCGCCAGCATGTCCTCGCAGTTGCGCTTCACCACCAGTCTGGCCACCGGGTCCAAGAGGCCAGAGATCATGGGGATGCCGAGGTCAAAATCTACCGAGAGCGAAATGCGCGTCTGCCCCTGGCCCTCGGGTTCAAAGCGCCACTGCCCCTCAAACTTCTTCAGATCCCCGGCGATCTGGTGATAGGTGATGGTGTGCCGCTCGTCGTCAAACTCATCCCGCTCGGTCCAACGAAGCGGTTTGCCCTGAAGCCGCCCCACCCACTCGCTCACCTGAATGCTACCGTCACGTTCGATAACCTTCAGCGATATGACGTCCTTCATGAACTTCGGGTAGGACTCCATATCCTGAGCAAGGCGATACGCACGTTCCGGCGGTCCAATGACAACTGTCTCCACCAACACGTATGGCACCACCGCACCCCCGCAATCCCATCAGGCGGTCAGCGTATCCAGATCGCGTGTATACGTGGGCAGCGGGTGGGCACCCACCCACCGCTTGACCTCCTTGCCATTCCGGAAGACGATCACGGTCGGGATCGCCTGCACCCCATACTGCGCAGCCACATCGGGGGACTTGTCCACATCCAGGCTCGCAACCTTGAGCTTGCCGGCATAGTGTTCCTTCAGCCGTTCAATCGTTGGAGCCAGCGCGCGGCATGGGCCACACCATGCCGCCCAGAAATCCACCAAGACCGGCTCTTGGGCGGAAAGGACCTCACTTGCGAACGTGTCGGAAGACACCTCAAATGCCGTGGTAACCACCCCGTTCCTTTATGGGAGTCTTAGCGTCGAACGTAGCATGCCTGTCCAAAACTGGCAAGCCCCCGGTGGACTACCTCCACGTAACTTGCGACATTCGCCGCTTTTGTTTCACGCACACCGTGCCCCAATCCGATGTGGGCAGGACGGCCTGTACCCGCTGTCCATGGCGCGTGGCCGGTTGTTGAACCGCACGTGTCGGTGCTTTTGGTGCGGATCCCCGCACGGCGGATGAGGCACGCTGCCACGAAGGGGTGCCGCATGGCGAAGAAACATTGAGGCGCTGCTGCGGTGCAGGGCCGACGGGCCGGGGCGTGATCGTTGTCCGCACGATCCGCTGATGCACAGCATCCGATCTGGATACGGCATCCGTCTCTGGGTCACGAGCGCCAAGCAGCCCACGCACCCCCTCGGCCAGCCGCCTGCGGCGCAAGAAATTGCGGCCGAGCTCGTCAAAGCGGAATGCCAACTCTCGTTCGTTTCCGGAACTCCAGATGATTTCCGCGATCCGCCCCTCCAAACTCCTGCCCTCTCCTCGCTCCATCCGCCGCAGGATTACGTCCAGTTCACCGATCACTTGACGGAAGAGGTTGATCTTGCGGTCGAGAAGTTCCAACAGGTGTTGTTCAATGGTCTCTTCAGCGAAAAGGTTATAGATGTTGACCTGACCACTCTGGCCGATCCGGTGCAAACGACCGATCCGTTGTTCGATGCGCATAGGGTTCCAAGGGAGGTCATAGTTGACGAGGTGGTGGCAGAATTGCAGATTCAGACCTTGGCCACCGCTCTCAGTGCTGATCATGACGCCCCTCGGCTCAGCCGCGAAGCGTCGGCATGCCCCACCGCGTTCGCTCCCGCTCTGCGCACCGTGAAACAGGATCACCGGCACTCCCAGACATCGGAGGGTCTTGGCCAAGTACAGCTGGGTAGCACGGAATTCGGTGAAAACGAGAACCCGCTGTTGCAGCCGCGAAACCAATCCCTGCAACACCGCCGCCTTAGCCTGTTCTCCAGACGCGACGGTATCCGCCAGTTCCATCAAGGTCGGCAAGGAGCGGCCGAACAGGCCCGCATCGCCAGCTGCTGTGGCGTGAAGTGTCTCGGCGACCGCTGCGGCTGAGGAGCAGACTTCACGTTGCAAAAGGATCAAGGGAAGGATCGTTCCGTCTCCCCGCAGGGACCGAGACCGATACTCCCTCTGCAGAGCGCCCGTCAACGCATCGTAGAGCTTGCGCTCGCCCTGGCGCAACCGCAGGGGAAGAAGGGACACACTGCGCGGCGGCAACTCCAGTTCTCCCGCCAAATCTGGGTCCTGGCGATGATGCCGAATCATCACAGAAGCCAGAACCTCCCGCAGGGCTCCCGGGTTCTTGGGAGTCCGACGGTCCAAGAGGAACTCTCGCCAGAAGGAACTGAAGCTACCAAAGAGTCCGGGACGCACGAGAGAAACCAGCGCATAGAGTTCGGTTAGATCGTTTTGGAGTGGTGTCGCGGACAGCAAAAGCAGGTGTCGGCGCGACAGATCCGCGACCAATCGATGGTTCTGCGTCCCTCGATTCTTCAGTTTGTGGGCTTCATCGACAATGACTAGATCCCAGGTTCGCCCCAGAAGGGCTTGGCGATGGCCGGGGCGCTTCGCCAAATCGATGGAGAGGATAATGCGCAAACGATCCCCGATCCGGTTCGCGTCCGGATCGACCACGAAGTCCAGCCCGAACTTCTCCGCCATCTCGCGTTGCCACTGGTGACAGAGCGAGGACGGACAGAGCACACAAATGGTGCGACACCCTTCACGCAGGGCAAGTTCCGAAGCGATCAGCCCCGCCTCAACCGTTTTTCCTAGGCCCACCTCGTCAGCGAGAATACCCTGTCCTCCCATCTGCTCGATCAAACGCTCGGCCGTCTGCACTTGATAGGGCAGCACTGCCACACCGTAGCTATCCCAACGCGGCGCTAAATGCTCCAAACACTGGAGCCCCACCACCATCCCCCCCGACGCCTTTAGCGTTCCCCGCTTCCGGCACCGAGAAACGCAGCGTCCCCAAGGACGGGTGCGTCAGAGAGTCTTTTTAGCGGAACAAGCGGTATCTCTCCACCGGTCTTGTGCTGGGGCCTCCGCCACTGCAATGCAACCCGCCACGCAACCAAGGCGTGGGGTGGCGGGCGGGGCGGATGTCGCTTCGGTCATAATCCGCAATGATCGCGGAGGCTCGTCCAACCTGCCCCCGCCCAAGGGCGCACCAGGGGTGAAGGCTTGGCGGAAAGCAAACGCATCATGCGTTTCTCAAGACCGCACTCCGTCTTCGCCCGCACTGAAGACCGGGCCCGGGTCGGACTCCACCGCCTCGCCCAGCCCTTCCGAATGTTCCTGCCCCGGGAGACCGACCACCTGCAGGAGACGATCCAGAACCTCTGGGGCAAGGTCGATTAAGCGATCGATCGCGCTGTGTTGCTCGACAGGAAGCAGCCGCACCCCACCACTTTGGACAACGAGAAAGGCAACCGGCTTGACGCTGACGCCAGCGCCACTACCGCCACCAAATGGCAGGGCGTCGATTCCAGTGCCTTTGCCACCGAACTCTGATCCTCCCGCAGCAAAGCCCAGTGACACCTGGGAGACCGGAACGATCACCGTCCCGTCCTTCGCCTCAATCGCATCCCCCACCACCGTATTGACGTCAACGATGCCTTCCAGGCTTTGCATGGCCGTCTTCATCAGACCTTCGATCGGATGTGCCCCGCCCGCTTGGTTCCCAACGGTAACCATGCCACCACGCCCCTTCTCCGCAACTGCACCCAGAGCCCCACCGCCAAGGCGCTCATAAGGTGGCCGAGCGAAGTACGCAATATGCAGGAGGCAGTGAACTCGACGGTAAGGCGGTCATATCTTGGCAGGATGACGATCTCGGGAAAACGGGAGAATCGGAGGAATTCGGCCATCCAGGCCACCAACCCGCCCATCAACGCGTGGCCAACGCCGCAGGCCATTGCCGTCAACGCCGCATCCTCGAACCCAAGCACAGCGCGGATGCGGAAATAGTCTACGTGGACACCGAAGCCCTTCAGGAGGTGCCGGACGGCGGCACCAGCGTCAAGCGGTGCGAATCGAGTGGGACCCGAGCCCTTCCCGCCAAAGGGATTTGGCAGATGGACACGCACTGCACCGAATAGCAGGGTCACCATCCACTCCACATGGCTTGTGCCTTCGCTTCGCGAAGCACTCATCTGGGCGTGCACCGGAGATAGCCATAGGGCCATACCAGCCAGAACCGAGATCAACCAAATCAGCATGACATAGGCATGTCCCATTGACCTGTCTCATACACAAAGGCCACGAGTGCGAGGTGGACCGGGGGGAGTTCAGGGATGCGCCTGGTCTGGATGCATGTCCGTGTGCGACAGTTTGAGAGTAGGTGGTCTCCCGTCCAGCACAGGTTGGGATGGCTGAACTGGACGACCGGTCTTGTCGCCGCGTCCACGCTCTGCCTTGCAGCCTTCCTCCTTGGGCCGCACCACGCGCGCCTTTCCTTTCCCGCGGAAACCGCTTCCCCTTCCCTCGTTCACTTTGCGAATGTGCTCTCGCGCATTCAACCCGCCGGCAACGCACCGCCCGCTGTGGTGGATCTGCCGGGTGGCCCTGCCGCTGCATCGCCGGACCTGCCCGCATCCACGAGCCCCGCCACCGATCAAGCGTCGAGTGCCACCAAGTCGTCCAGCACGACCACTCCCCTGCCAGCCTCCGTTCTCGCTGCTGCGCTGGACCGAATGAACCGCTATTCCGCAGACATCGCGGCTGCGTCGCAAAGCACCGGTGTCCCTGTACCCCTCCTCCGTGCCGTCATCCTTGCGGAATCCGAGGGATACCCCAACGCGGTGAGTCCCACCGGGGCGGAGGGGTTGATGCAACTGGAGCCGGCTACCGCGCAGCAACTCGGTATCAAAGACCCGTTCGATCCGACCGCCAATACGGAGGGAGGTGCGGAGTACCTCCGGATGCTCTTGGTGGAGTATGGGGGGACGGGATGTGTTAGTAATCCCTTATCCTGTCCCAATCCTCTAAGGCTGGCACTCGCCGCTTATAACGCTGGACCGGCCGTCGTGCACGCGTACGGCGGCGTGCCACCATACCCAACAACCGAGCGCTATGTGACCACCGTGATGGAGCTCTACCAGAGCGGGGAGTGACAGCCCGGTCACCGAACGTCAACAACGTCACGGTTCGAAGCAGGCGGGGATCCGGTCCCGATTTCCGGGAACCGCACCCTGGCCATGAATTGCACCACCCAGAAGGAGTTCGTAACAACGACCACGAACCTTCGGCCTCCCGGTGCCGTACCGTTAGGAGCCGGTGATGATCAAACCACTGGGTTGACAGATGGCGGCCGAGGTGCGATGGTAGGGTCGGGGTGATCGATCTTGGCCCCACGGCTGGAGCCGCCGTTTTGGGTGGGTGACCATGCGTTCAGCGCGGCCGACCTCGATCTGGTGTGCGAGGTGACCCGGCGATTCCCCCGGCTGAGCCGCTGGGAGCTGGCCCTGACGATCTGTGAGAACCTGGGATGGGAAGCGCCGAACGGGCAGCCGAGGGGCAATTCCTGCTTAGTGCTCCTGGAGCAGTTGGCGGCGGCTGGGCGCGTGGTGCTACCGCCCAAGGTGCCGCACAAGCCCCACCGGCCGCGGGCTCGGCCCGCCGACGCCCTCCCCCCGATCGCGATCGTCGGTAGTCTGGCGGATGTGCGGCCGGTGACGGTAATGCCCGTTCCGCCGGAGGAACGGGCGGCCTGGGATGCCACGGTGGCGGCAGAGCACGGCATGGGGTTCCGCCGCGCCTTCGGTGCCCATCAGCGCTATTGGATTCGCGGACAGTTCGAAGGCCGACCGGTGATCCTGGGCGCGTTGCTGTTCGCCGCCTCGGCACGGCACGTGGCCTGCCGGGATCTGTGGCTCGACTGGGGGCCCCTGCAGCGCAAGCGCTTCCGCCAGCGCCTGGTGGCCAACAGTCGGTTTCTGATTCGGGCCGGCGTAACCGTGCCGCACCTGGCGAGTCACGCCCTGGCGCTGGCCCTGCGCCGGCTGCCCGAGGATTGGCGGTTGCGGTTCGGCTACGCGCCGGTCGTTGTCGAGACGTTCGTATCCGCACCGTGGCGGGGGACCTGCTACCGTGCGGCGAACTGGGTGTATCTGGGCCACACGACAGGCCAGGGTCGGCAAGACCGGCGCTACGAGCAACCTGGTAGCGTCAAGGAGGTCTTCGCCTACCCCCTGGTGGCCAATTTCCGCCAAGCCCTGGTGGCAGACGCCCCAGCGCCCGTCGGGGCGACGGAGGGCCATACCAAACCGGCGGATCTGCCGCTGCCCGACGGAGTCGCCGCAGAACATATTCGCAAGCGCTTCGAGCTGCTCTCACCTTGGTTGAACGAGAAGCAGCGGCGATTGCTGGCCGCAGTGGAAGCCACGCTGATCGGGACCGACCGCGCGGGGCAAGTGGCGGCCCTAGTGCACCTGGCGCCCAGCAGCGTACGCGCTGGCCTGCGGGAGCTTGCGGATCCTACGACTATCGAACCAGAGCGCGTCCGACGGCCGGGCGGCGGCCGGAAACCGCTGACCGAACTCGATCCCGGTCTGCGGGATGCACTGTCGCGGCTGGTCTCGCCTGCCACACGGGGCGATCCAGAGTGGCCCCTGTGCTGGACCAACAAGAGCACACGTGATCTGGCCATGGTGCTGCAGGCGCAGGGCCACAGCATCAGTCATGTCACCGTCGGCAAGTTGCTGCGCGATCTGGGGTACAGCCTTCAGGCCAACCGCAAAGTGCACGAGGGCAAGATGCCGGTCGCCGACCGCGATGCCCAGTTCCGCCGCATCAATGCGGATGTTCAGGCATACCAGAGCAACGGACAGCCGATCATCTCGATCGACACAAAGAAAAAGGAAGTTGTCGGCAACTTCAAAAACGCCGGACGAGAGGGGCAAGCAGAGAAGCACCCCGAAGCGGTGGGGATGCACGATTTCCCCACCGAACTGGGCAAGGTCAGCCCGCACGGCGTCTACGACCTCACCCGCAATGAGGCGATGGTGACAGTCGGCACCGATCATGACACGGCCGTCTTCGCCGTCCATAGCATCGAGACGTGGTGGACCGTCCTGGGCCGGGCGGCCTACCCCGGGGCCAAGCAACTATTGATCACCGCAGATGGTGGAGGCAGCAACAACCCGCGCACCCGCCTGTGGCGGACGCAACTGCAGCGTCTGGCCGACGCCACCGGTCTGAGCATCGAGGTGCGGCACTTCCCTCCCGGAACGAGCAAGTGGAACGCCATTGAGCACCGTCTGTTCTCGTACATCAGCATCAACACGCGAGGGCGGCCCTTGACCTCATACGAGGTCATCGTCAACGTGATCGCGCACACCACGACCGCGACGGGCCTCCAGGTGCACTACCCATTGGACCCGACGCCGTACCCGACGGGGATCGTGGTGAGCGGCGAGGAATTCCAGCGGGTGCAGATCGAACCGGAGGCTTTCCACCCCGAGTGGAACTACCGCGTCCTACCCCACGCCGCGCCAGTGCCGTAGAACGTCGCAACGGCCACGCTGCACCATATCCCATCCATACATGGCGCTATAACCCAGCACATCACTCGAATCTCGTGGGCCGGGCTCGCTATTTATTATTTTCTGGCTCCTTAGGGCAAATCACGCTGAAACAGCCGGCGCGGCCGATGCGATGCAGTTTGGAGCGACTCCACCAGACTCTCAGGCAGTTCCCCCTGTAGATCCTGAATGGAACGGAGACCAAAGTGCTGAAGGAAACGCTCCGTCGTCACATAGAGAAAGGCCCTGCCCGGCCCGTTGGATCGCCCCTTCTCGCTGATCAAACCCCGCTCCACAAGAGTCGCCACGGCCCCATCCGAATGAACTCCGCGCAGTTCATCGATGGCCGCGCGCGTGATGGGCTGACGCAACGCCACGATCGCCAGGGTCTCCAGTGCCGCCCGTGACAACGGCACCGGTTTGGCCGCCGTCATCCGTGCCACAATCCCCGCATACTCCCCGCGCGTAAGCAACTGAAACCCGCCCGCGATCTCCACCAACCCAATCGCGTGGCCATGTGCGTCGAGATGCGCGCCCAACTCCGAGAGGGCCTGTCGCGCCAGCGGCACAGTGGTCGCAAGCACCTGCGCCAGACGCTCCACGGGAACAGGCTCAGCTGCACTAAAGAGCACCGCCTCGACCATGGAGGCCAACGCGCCCATACTATGACTCTCCATCAGCTCACGATCAGCGTCGATGGTATAACCCCCTGGTTATAAACATGTGTACCAACCGCTTTCACGGCCTTCCACACCGTCCGCCGAGCAGGTTCTCGCCCCATTCTGCCTTGGAATTGTCCCTCACGGGGCGTAGGCGCTAGGCGAACTCGGGCTGCGTAACGCGGTAGCGTCACGTCCGCCGGGATTTCCACCCGGACCGAAGAGCCAAGGCCACGGCCCGCGTCCATTGCGATGGCTGCCTCGGTTTCGCGCCACAGCGACTTCCCGGGTCTCGGACAGCCTATGAGGCCGTCGACTTGATCCCTCCAGGCTCCTCCCGCCGCGCACGCGGCTCCGGCGCCCCGACGGGTTTTCCGCTGACCCCGCCCTTCCCCATCGCGTCCGCTGCAGCATCACCAGGGCCACTCGCAGGGTCCGTCGCGCTCGCCACCGAGGTTTCGCCGAAAGGGAAAGTCCTTGGAACGCAACGCCCCCAGGTCCCTCACCCCGACAGCCCTGCTCCGCAGTATATGCGCTACTCCCCGCATCGTCCCAACCCACTTGCAGGCGCTCGCCATGGTGCCCGCTCTTCCTTGCATTAGAGAGCCCCCGCTCCATCTGCCGCTGAGCATCCACGCGCTTCCCCAGGCGCTAGGATACCGACCGCTCTGAAACCCTCAACGACGATCCACATGAAGATTTCCTCGTATTGTTCGCGCTCTGCCGGTGGGCCTCCTCGGCCGACCATCCGTCCATCGACCGTACCCACCTTGTTGCTAGAGCCCAGAGGCGAGCGGTGTGCCGTTTCCCGTGCCATCGACGCGGTTCCCGGTCTCCTTCCGGCGTCGGAATCGGCCTTCCAGAATGCGTTTGCCCACATCCACCAGCGTCCTCCGATGGATTTCGGGATCATTCACCCTGGTCAACCGATTCATAGCGGCGACAACGTCCGCGTCACCATCCCACCCGCATGGCAGGCAATGAAACCTGTCCCCGTGCCGGTTGTCCTTATGGACGTACCCACACGTCGGAACAGAACATGTTTGACTGGTATACGCGGTATGAACCGTTTCAAGGCGAGAACATCTCGCCTGGGACGCCAAACTCCACCATCTCTCGCGAGGTCGAACGCATCCACCGTGCGACAATCCGCGACAGCTTGCGGCTCTTCGTTCGGCCTCGCACGTGGGATAGGTCTTCGACTGCCAACATGACGGGTCGGCTTCGCAGCGCTTGCCGAACTGCCTGACCGACGATTGTCTGTATGGAAGCCTCACCTCGATCCCGTTTCACCGGTAACTTCTTGGGCCCCAGGTTGTTTCGACGGATGCGGGATGCTTTGGCCGCATCACCTCTGCCATCCGCTTTCTTAGCCAACGGAAACAGCTTGTTGCAGGCCTTGCCGGTCTCCCTCGTCTCCTCCGACAGCCGTTCGAGCAAGCTGCCGTAGCCTGTCCCAAGCTTCCCGCCCAAGGAAAGAGCCAGCACTTCCGTTCCATCAACGTCGATCCCGATGGCTGGACCATGGGGCACCTCCACCGGCACCCGCACATCGTAGGGTACATGCACCGAGAGGGTTCTACGGTCTTGGTGCAGCACGATGCAGATGGTCCGACACTCTCCCCCGGCCGCGTAACGGTAAAACGCACCGCTTCGGTGGTGTGAGCGTAGCCACCGACTCGTATTGCCTGACGTTCTTCTCGAAGACGCTGTACCGGGTGCTGTCGAGAGCAAAGCTGCGAGGATGATGTACACGGGGAGGCTTGCCAAGTGCCTCGCGTGACGTCCGACGCAGAAACCGGACGACTTCCTTGCGTTCGGTAATGCAGAGTGCAATCCCCTTCCCCTTCACGCCTGGTGGTGGAGTTGGATCCAGTGCCTCGCCCCGCAACGCGGCTCCGATAGGCGCATACCGAGGGAGGATCCAGAAGGCATCATGCCGTTTGGCGGCGCCGAACCGCGCGAACACCTTCGCCTTCACGTGTGTGTTGGCAACGGCGCTTTGGACACACCGGCGCATGGTGTGCACCACCTCAAACATCGCTTGGTCCTGTATGTGGGCGGGTACTCCATCCAACCGCTCCCTCTTCGCGGCGGCCCGAAACGTGCGCGGATGATCCAGCTGATGCCAGGCTGACGTTGGGTGCAGCACACGCAGAAAGCCGTCCTTGACCCGCGTATAGGCCAGCATGAGATCCATATAGCGTCAGGCGCTTGCTGCGGTTGAGCGGCAGCGTCTCATACTTTGCGGTGCGCTTGAGTGGAGACTGCTTACCACCACCAAGACCCATCACGACGCCCCCGCATCATTCGCCGCCTTCTTCAACGCATCGAGTATCTCTTTGTTCTCGTGACTGCGACTTCCATAAAGCCTCGCCGAGAAGACGGTGATGATCTCCCGAACGTCTTCGACCAACTCCTCCTCGCAGGAGGCGTCCTCGGATGCCGCAGAGCGTGAAGACCAACTCTGAGCCGAACCGAAGAAGCCGGTCCTTGTGCGTCAAGACCAACCGGCCGACTTCACCGGAGCAGATGTGACGCAGGAGTTGTCGTAGGCCCTTCTTGTGGTCGTTCAACCCTGACCCAAGCTCCTGTAGCACCTCATACGTCCAACCGTTGGCGACGGCAAACGACTCCACCATCGGTGCTTGCGAGCCAACACGACGCGCTCGTCGTTCCTTCTGCCTGATACCGCCGGATCTCCGCCTCCCCACAGCCGTTCAGCGCCGCATCTCCCATGAGCCGCTGCCTCAGTCGGCCTACGGTGGTTCCTGACTCAACCCTCTTCCCTGTACGGATCCACGCGTAGGCTGCACCCATCCTATCCCACCCGATCCAGGATCCCTGTGTGTACCGACCTTGTCCAGCCGATGGAGCGAACGGGCACCGTTTGCCCTCTTTGTCCCAGCGGGGCAACGCCCCCACCCGGCCCTTCCGCGCCTGTATATCCCCTGCGGGACGAAGAACATCCGGCAACTCGCCACACTTGCTCAATACCTATCGCATTGGCACGCTTGGTGCGGTGTGGAGAGTAGCTCCTTCAGCCCTCACCGTTACGACCGCGATCTGCATCCACCGTAAAGGCCACCTCCGAGCGTGCAGCCACAACGCGTAACGAACCGAAAGGCTCACCCTGCTGCACGGCGCACTCCCCTAGCCGCACCAATTCCAGGAGCGCGAGAAACAACGCAATGATCTCCGCTCGGCTGGCGTCCTCTGAAAAAAGGGAGCCGAAGGGCGTGTCACCGAGCATCGTGATCCGACCCCGCAGAACCACTATGGCCTCCGCCACGGTGAAGGCATCGCGACGGACTTCCTGGGTACGTTGCCCCGCCCGCTCCCAGACTTCCGCGAACGCGTCCAGCAATCGGTCGAGTGTCTCTGCGGCGAGCGGACGTTCCTCTGTGGGAGCACTCGTGGGCCGGCCAAAGCGCGTTTGCCGCTGCCGCTCCAATCCCCGCAGAACGTCCCGCGCCTCGGCAAAGACCTCGTACCTTCCCAGGCGCTCCGCAAGTGAGTCCGCATCCTCCTCCGCTATCTCCGCCTCCGGTTCGAGCGGAGGAGGCGCCGGCAACAAAAGGCGCACCTTCCACTCCAAGGCCCGCGCTAAATGAACAATGGCCCGGCTCGATTCCTCCAAGTCAAGCCCCTGACGGCGCACCTCCTGCACGGTCGCACAGAGCGATACGTCCTCTGGTACCAGGGCCCGAGCTTCCAGGTTTGAAACCAGCTGCTCTGGCGTTCCCCGAAACGCACTCGCTTTCCCCGAAGATTCGGCCGTACCCAACCGGAGCACCTCCCGCTACGCGCCGACCATGGCCTCCAAGACCCGCAACACCACATCCGCCATCGGCTGCAGCACTTTCCCCAACACCCCAAACACCAGCAACACCAGCAAAAGGATCCACCCGTATGGCTCCACGGCCGTCATCAACCGCATCCCCTCGCGGGAAATCGCGCTCAGAATCCGTGACCCATCCAACGGGGGAATCGGCAGAATATTAAACACACCGAAAAAGACGTTCAGTTCCACAGCAGTGCTGACCATCTCCCCCACGACCCGCCCCACCCCGCTCGTGGGAAAGGCCACATGCACAAGAACAAACAGACAGACCAGAGCAACCAGCATGTTCATGATCGGCCCCGCCAAGGCCACGAGCACCATCCCGGCGCGGGGATTACGGTAATAGCGAGGATCAATCTGAACGGGTTTGGCCCACCCGAAGCCAGCGAGCAGAAAGAAGATCGCGCCAATCCAATCGATGTGACGAAGTGGATCGAGCGACAGTCGCCCCTGAAGCCGAGGAGTCGGATCACCGAGAGCGGTGGCAACCGCCGCATGCGCAAACTCGTGGAGCACTATCGCCACCAGAACACCAGGAATCTCGATCAAAAGCATCTGCAGCGAAAATTGTGGCAACGCCAGCAGGCCAATTCCCCCCTTCAGGCTTCGACGCGCAATCGCCGCAAGTGCGGGGGGACGTGCTCCAGCCGGCAAAGGTCCTCCAGGCTCTCCCGTTCCACCATCACGTGGGCGCGCCCCTCCCCGAGCAACAGAAAGCAGGGACGCGGAACCCGATTATAATTGCTGGCCATCGGATACTGATAAGCACCGGTCGAGAACAAGGCCAACAGGTCCCCCGCGCGCACTTCCGGAAGTTCGGCATCCTGCACCAAAAAGTCCCCCGATTCACAATACCGGCCCACCACACGCACCGTCTCGGTAGCTTCGTCATACATCCGATTGGCAACGACCGCGCGATATTCCGCTCCATAGAGCGCCGGACGTATGTTGTCCCCCATCCCTCCATCAACCGCGACGAACGGCCGCAATCCTGGGACCCGCTTTTGTGAACCCACACGATACACCGCAACCCCGGCTTGCCCTACAATGGATCGCCCCGGTTCGACCCAGATCGTGGGAAGCGGCAGACCGCGACGATGACACCCCTCGACGACCGCTGCGGTAATGGTGCGCGCGAACTGTTCCGGAGGCGGCGGATCCTCCGAGCGATAGCGAATACCGGGACCGCCGCCCAGATTCAACTCCCACGGCACCGGCAACGCCCCACTCCACACGTCGCGCACCAGGTCCAACATGCGTTCCACAAGCGGCGGCAAGGCCCGTGTCTCCAACAGCTGTGACCCAATATGCGCGTGCAAACCCACAACGTCGAGCACCCCGGAGGCCACGCACTGCCGCACCGCCTCCCCTGCCTGTCCACTGTCGAAGTCAAACCCAAACTTTGTCTCAAGTCCACCCGTTTGGATGTAGTCATGCGTGTGCGCCTCGATCCCAGGCGCCACCCGCACAAGCACGCGCTGACGGACCCCAAGAGCCCGAAGGGTATCCGTCAACAGCGCAATCTCATCAAAATTGTCGACCACCAGGCAACCAACACCCACCCGTAGCGCATAGGCGATCTCTTCCTGGCTCTTATTGTTCCCATGAAATACAAGTCGTTCCGAAGGAAAGCTCACGCGCTCTGCCGCAAAGATCTCTCCGGCCGAGACGACGTCGAGATACAGCCCTTCCTGCCCCACCATCGCGGCAACAGCCTGCGTCAGGAGGGCCTTGCCCGCGTATGCCACGCGCGCTTCCCCTGGGTATTGCAAAAACGCAGAGCGATACCGACTGCAATTCTGGCGAAACACCCCTTCGTTCAGCAGGTAAAGCGGAGTACCATACCTTTCCGCCAAATCGACCACGTCACACCCTGCCACACACAGGTGCCCACTCGACCCGACCGTAACACCTTCCGGTAGCCCATCCAATGCTCCACGGTCCCCCTCGCGGCCCGCGCCATCAGAGCGGACCCGCCACTTTTACCCACACTAACACCGCAATCCCAAAACACAACCGTGCACCCGGGACCGCTCCTCAGATCGGGTGTTCCTCCGTTGCGCTCGACCCCGTCGCCGCTAC
>JAJYVN010000308.1 GCA_021791995.1 Bacillota bacterium | reverse complement strand
AATCTATGAGTACATCATTACAAGTTATCGTGCATAGAGCCAGGAGTTTCCGCACGTGACATTAGCTGAAGTCTTCCCGGCCTCCGACCTAACAGCGCTGCTGCGCCGGCGATCCTCGCCGGATGAGGTGCAGTCGGTTCACCCTAGCCAGGCGCCGGCCCTCATCGATGCGGGCTGGGCACAAGAACGCACCTCCCGCTACCGCGTGCGCCTGCGCCGGCCTAAGCCTGCGCCCCAGTACTTTGAAGACCGGGTGTGGTGCTTGCTGTATCGCATGGGCTTCTCGATGATGTCTGGACAACGGGGTGCCATGCTGACAACCGCCCAGGATGCTGGCAGCGTAACGAATCAACTTGACGTGGTGGCAGCAGATGAGGAGGTGGCGCTTGCGCTGGAGTGCAAGTACGCCTCTGCTCCTTCCCGACGCCCGCAGTTCCAGGAGGAGCTGGCCAAGTTGGTTCAACGCCGCGAGGACTTTTCCCGGGCAATGCGCGCTATAGGGCCTCCGAATGTACGCCGCACTGTAGGGCTCGGGTTCTTTACGCACAACGCTATATTGGGTGAGCAGGATCGCCTCCGAGCCGCCGGTGCACACGTGAGTCTGTTTGACGAAGCCGAGCTGGCATACTACGAAGCCTTGACGGCACACATCGGCCACGCGGCGAGGTTTCAATTCTTGGCTGATATGCTTCAGGGTCGTCCCATTCCTGGGCTCAAGGCATCGTTTCCCGCCATTCGGACAAAGATGGGCGGCGTCGAGTGCTTCACCTTTGCCGCGACCCCCGAATACCTGCTAAAAATTGCTTATGTGTCGCATCGGGCAAAAGGTAAGGCGTCGGATGTCGACGCGTACCAGCGCATGCTAAGTCAACCACGGCTAAAGCGGATCGCTGAGTACATCGAGGAGAGTGGCATTTTTCCCACGAACATTGTGGTCAACTTAAGCGGAGACGCGAAACGCGTGCGCTTCGAGCGTGCTGAGCAGCACGACGATACTGGCGCGGGCACCTTCGGTTGGCTGCGGCTTGATCCTACGTACAGGATGGCTTGGGTGATAGACGGCCAGCATCGTTTGTACGCCTACCCGAGGACTAGCCGGGCCGCGACGGGGATCCTGTCGGTGTTAGCGTTCAACGGGCTACCGCCGGGTGATCAGGCACAGTTGTTCATCGACATCAACGCCGAGCAGCGGAAGGTAAAGAGGTCGCTGCTTGAGGAACTTTATGCCGAACTCCACTGGAACTCGGACGACGACCGGGAGCGTGTAAAGGCGGTCTTGTCGAAGGCGATACAAATGCTCAACTCGGACCCCACGTCTCCGTTGGCTGGCCGGATTAGGATGGCCGATGCGCCTCGCACCGACCGGTCCTGCATCACCATGACAGCGCTGTTTGGGCCTCTGGAGCGGCGGGGGCTTTTCTATGAATCGATACATGGGAAGAAGGTGTTTGAAGGAGGCCCGCTGTGGGCTCCCACCATGGACGCGACGCTCACCCGTACCACGCGGGTCTTGTCGGCTTGGTTTGCTTGTGTCGCCGATGCGGTACCGGATTGGTGGGAAGTGGGTGCTGGGGAGGGCGGCGGCCTGACAATGAACGATGGCGTGGCGGTGATGCTCGGGGTGCTGAAGTCGGCGGTTGAGGCGGTGGAACTCCGCAACAAGCGGCTGGCTCGACTGACAACTGAAGAGGTGGTCTATGAGCTTAGGCCATTTGGTGAGGCACTTGGCGCCTACTTCGGTACGTTGGACCGAGAGGGACGGCAGTCGTTCCGCAAGTTGAGAGGCATCCAGGGTCAGACCCGGGGCATAAGACTGGCGCAAAGAGGCATGCGTGCTACCCTTCCAACATTTGAGCCCGACGGGCTCGAGGAGTTCATTGCGGCCGAGGAGGCGCAGACCGGTGACCGGGCGAAGGAAGCTACCGCGGCAATCGAGCGCCTTCTTCAAACCATAGTCGTCACTAGATTGAAAGAGGAGTTTCGCGCAGACCTGATGGACTGGTGGTACATGGGGGTGCCGGAGGGGATCCGGAAGGCTGTGCGCGAACGGATGGAGGGAGAAAAGGCGCAGCCCGGGACAGAGGAAGGTTACTTTGACCTTCTCCACTATCGGGCTATCGCGCTTCGGAATTGGAGTTTGTTTCAGGATCTGCTGGGCCAGCGACTAGGAAGTCGGGGTGGCACCAAGGACACTCGTACGGCCTGGATTGACGATGTGAACGAGGTCCGGAAGAAGGTAGCGCATCCTTCGCGGGGCGCATCGTTCTCCGTCGCTGAAGTCGAGAGGCTGGAGGGGCACCTTCAGTGGCTCGAGGACAGATGGAAGGAGTGGACGAGTGGCGCTGCTGAGCAGGTACCGCTGGTCGAGCATACGGAGGACTTTGAATGAAAACGGTACGGCTGGTAAGCCACTGGCTTGTGTTCACAGTAGCGTGAAGTTCGCAGTCGCGTGCTGAAACCGGGAGGCTTCGTGGCTGGCTGGCAGGGACGCCGTGCCCAGCACGGCACGACGCCCGCCGCGGTGGGCGGGAGGCGGGACATCCACCTTCAAGGGGGTCGATAGGCGGTCTGGGGTGCGCCTGCGGATCGGAGTGGGACGCGCTCGGATCGCGTTGACCCCTCCCTGTCATCGCCAACCGCAGTCTCGCTCAGGGGCTGAGGGGCAGAGCGCGCAGCTTCTGGAAGCAAGTTCCGGGTCCCTCGCCCAGAACTAGCTGTCGTCAAGTCGCAGGATGGTGCGGCGGTTGGACCGGGCCAATCGGCCGGCGATTTTGAGCGCCTGGTAGCACAGGCGCTTGGGCCTGAGCGTCTCTCAAGGATCCAGCGGCTTTCGGCCGTGAGCGGTACGAACTGTCGCGCTGTGGCGCCGATCAGTGGGTCGCCGCTGGACAAAGGTGCCGCCGCCCATCTCTCCGCGCCCATGATTGAGGGGGGCGTCGCTACCTTGATGAGACTCACCCCAGTGTGCGATGATGCCGACCCGGCGGTGATGACCCGCTCCGGCGGCGAAGAGCCCGGGGGACCCCGCGCTCAACCCGGCGCCCCTGAAATCGCCTGAACTGGGACGACCACCGACACAACGCGAGCCCCGGGCGGAATACGTACGGGCTCCACCCGATGCGCGATGCCGTGAGCGGCTGCGTAAGACGCATCTTTGGTCTGTTGCTGGAGAGTCAGCCGCTCGCAGTCCTCAGCGGTGAGCTTGGTTCTCTGTTGCAGGATCGCGGTGATGCGCCCTTGATCGGCCCTGAGGGATTCGAGGTGCTCGAGAAGGCGTCTTTCCTGGAACTGCTGAGGCCCATTGGTCGCGAAGCCTACCCCGTGGAACATGAAGGTTGCTTGACTACATGCCAAGCGCCGTTCTCCGGCAAGAAAGACTGCCGTGCCAATGGAATCCACGTTTCCAACGTTATGGGTCGTGAGGTGCATAGGCAATCCCATCAGGGTGTTGTAGAGGGCGATTCCGCTCATCACCTCACCACCCGGAGTTGACATAAGCAGGTGGAGATCGGTGACTCCTTGGCTCAGCAGACCAGTCACTTGGGAGATTAGCAGCTGCATGGACATCTGGTTGATCGGACCCGAGAA
>JAJYVN010000307.1 GCA_021791995.1 Bacillota bacterium | reverse complement strand
ATTGTTGTCCACGGAACGCGCTACGAGGTGGCGAGCGCCCCCGACAGGGCGCTCGATCTCGCGGACCTGGCTCACATCGCTTACAGGCAGCGCGAGCGATTGCCCGCTGGAATGGAGCCCGGGATAGTCGAGGCGGCCGTTTACTCCGGTCCAGGAGTGGCGGGAACCAGTGGGCTTCCGCCGATAGGCCAGGGTGGCGGAATGGCCTCATACAGCTTCGACTTTCACGTCGTCGCGGTGGAGGTGGATAGGGCGACGTACCAGGTCCGCTTCCTCGAGTACGTCGTCGTTCACGACTGTGGGAGGGTTCTCAATCCGATGGTCGTCGACGGCTTCGTATTCGGCGGGATCGGCCATGGGGTCGGGGGAGCACTGTACGAGCGGTTTCAGTACGACGAGCTGGGCAGCCTGCAGGCAGCGACCTTCATGGACTACCTGATGCCCACCGTGTGTGAAGTGCCGCACGTGCGCCTGTACACCATCGAGACTCCCTCCCCCTGGCACCCGTATGGAGCCAAGGGGACGGCGGAAGGGGCATACATGACGGCGCCCGCCGCCATCGCCAGTGCGGTGGAGGACGCGCTCAAGCCCCTTGGAGTGATGATCGACGAAATCCCAATCACACCAACGAGACTTTACGAGATGTGTGAGTTGCAGAGTGGGTCATCGCACGTCGCGCCTGCAGCCTACCGCAGCGAGGGCTCGCGATGAACCGAATCTTCTGGGCAACGTGCCCCAAGTGCGGTGGCAATTTCGTGGTCGCCTGGGAGCTCCGGCACTCCAAGTCCAGGCTAGTGTGCCCACACTGCCAGTGGCGGTTTCGCGTCGAGGAGGCCAGGGCACTGGATGAGAGATGGCTAGGATAAGCGGTCATCTGCGAGCAGGCGTCTAGCGGCGAGGTCAATGACATGACATCGGATCTTGATGTTCTTGCCCATACTTCTGTGATTCGACCCCGCATCCAACCGCCAGTCGGCAGGGTGGATGCCGCCCTGCTCGCACGATTTGACCGTGCTTACGTGCCAGATCTGAGCGACGCTGTGGGATTTCTGTACACGATGGACGCGGGAATCAGGCCGCTCTATGAGCCGATGAATCGCGTCGTCGGGCAGGCGCTGACAGTGAAGATGCCACCTGGGGACAACCTTACGCTTCATGGGGCCTTGGGAATGGTAGAGCCGGGCGACGTTCTGGTGGTGGACTCGCGTGGGTACGTTGGGGGGTGCGCCACGGGCGCGAGTGCGCTGGTCATCCCGATGCGGCGGGGGCTGAGGGGAGCGGTCGTGGACGGCGCGTGGCGGGACATAGCTGAGCTTCGCGCGCTGGAGTTCCCGGTATGCGGTCGGGGAATCGCCCCGTTCTCGCCTCCAAAGGGGTACCTCGGTGAGATCAACGTTCCGGTGGTGTGCGGCGGCGTGGTGGTCAACCCAGGAGATATCGTGGTGGGGGACGGAGAGGGAGTTGTGGTGGTGCCGCTCGAGGCGGCGCAGATCGTTGCCGATTCACTGCCCGACCATCCCGCACCGTTGGGACTCTGCGGCTATGACATTGCGGCTCTCGAGAGAGCCGCGACGAGACGGCGCCGGTACTTCATGGAGATGCTGGCGGCTCGGCAAGAAGGATCGGACGGCGGCTCCGGACCGCGATCCGACGAGGCGGCTCCGTAGGCGGGCACCGGGGGAAATCGCTATGGTGATGGAGGTAGGCGGGGCTGGCGGGCGCGAGCCCGAGGAAGGTGAGGATTTCCGCCCGGAGTTGGACGGGACGATTGATCTTCACGTGCACACTGGTCCGGACATCTTTCCTCGGCGCGTCACGGCCATGGAGGCGGCGGTGGCGGCACGAAGCGTGGGGATGGCGGCACTGCTAATAAAGAGTCATTCAACGGATACTTCTGCGCGCGCTGAGATGGTGCGGGATGCGACCGGATTTCCGGTGTTCGGCGGCGTTGTGCTCAACTACCCGGTGGGAGGACTCAACCCTCACGCCGTGGTCGAGACGGGCAGGCAGGGCGGGCGGTGCGTATGGATGCCCACGATTGCGGCACGCAACTTCGTCGCCCATGGCGACATGGCGCCGATGTTGCAGGCCGCCATCCCAAGGGGAGTCCGTGGTTTGGTGGCCACGCAGGGCGGCCGGCTCCTTCCGAGCGTGCACCGAATCCTCGACGCCGTTGCGGAGCATGACCTGATGTTAACGAGCGGTCACCTAACGGCAGATGAGGTCATCCTCATGTTCGAGGAGGCCGTGTCGCGCGGCATTCACAGGCTGGCGGTGAACCATGTGGAATGGGAGCTGATGGGGCTTGCGCGCGCTGACATACGAGCTCTGACGGGCCTGGGAGCCTTCATGGAGATCACGAAGGTGGGAGCCATTGAGAGGCGGGCCGCGCTGATTCGGGAGATCGGGGTTGAGCACTGCTTCTTAGCGACGGACGGAGGACCGGTTGGGGATCCGGCTCCGGTGGACATCCTGCATCAGAGCATCGTCGGCCTCCAGCGCCTTGGGTTTAGCAAGGAGGAGTTGCGCTACATGAGTGCTGAGGTGCCGGCCTACTTGTTACGGCTGGAGGGTGCCGGGGATCGGCCGAAGCCTCCGGCTCGGCGGGCGGAATGAGTCGCTGGTGGTGCCTGCGGTGGCGGCGGGGAGACCGCGCGGTGCGGATACGGCGCGGGGGAGAGGCACGGCGGGGGGCGGAACCGTGCCGGGTGGCGAGTGGCACAGGTGAGGCTCGCCCGAGACGGCACCAGACGAGAGGAGGCGGCCGGTGGCGAGCGGATGGGGACGCGAATCCGTGCCGGGGCCGCTGTGAGGCGGCGGGTTGGGGAGCCAGACGCCGGGCCCCGCTTGTGCCGGGAGGATGTGCTCGCGGTTTCGGGACGTCGCAGCGTGGCCTCTGCTCAAGACCTCGGGTGCCTGCGGGTCGGCGGCCGGCCGTTGAGGCGTACGGCTCGCGTGGAGTGCGGGGCGACGGAGCTGGCTTGTGACGGCAAGGGAGGCGGACGCCGAGCCCCCGTTCCGGACACCCTCTGCACCTGGGACTGCCCCTACCGCGCAAAGCGGCAACGACCACCGCGGGTGGCGGAAGGTGACGGAGGCGCTGGAGACCCCCGCATTTCGCTGGTTCTGGGCCAGCCAGTTCCTCTCCAACCTCGGAACATGGTCCCAGGTGGTCGCACAGGCGTGGCTGGTGCTCGATCTGACCCATTCGGCCGCGGCGCTTGGGACGATCACGATGCTCCAGTTCGTTCCTTTGCTGATGGTTCCCCTTGCTGGAGGCGTCGTGGCAGACGTGCTGCCGCGCCGGCAGTTGCTGGTGGGTACCCAGACCATCTCCGCTGTCCAGGCGGTCGCGTTCGGGCTCCTTGTGGCCACCCACGCGATCACCGTCTGGGAGATCGGGCTTCTGGCATCGATCCTGGGTACGGCCAACGGGCTCAACAATCCGACGCAGCAGGCGATCGTCCCAGAACTGGTCGGAGAGGAGTTGGTGCCCAACGCGATCGCTTTGAACAGCGTGCAATTCAATGCCGCTCGCATGATCGGTGGTGCCGTGGGTGGTCTGGCCGTGGCTTGGTGGGGAATCGCGG
>JAJYVN010000306.1 GCA_021791995.1 Bacillota bacterium | reverse complement strand
TGAGGTTCAACGAAGCCAATGTGTTGAAGAACGCGCAGGCATTTCCCGCGGGGATAAAACCGGGGCACGTGGCACCCGCGGGGTTCTGTGGCGCTGTCGCCACGATGATATGCCCACCATTCCATGACGGAGGCGAGCGGGTGGCAAAGGAGACATCTCCCGCGGCGGTCGCCACTGTGGACCCCATGTTGGCAGCATCTCCTGCACCGGGGTCCCAGGTGAACGTCACGGTCGACCCTGCAATGAAACCGTTCCCGAATATGCTGAACCCCGTACCCACCGGGCCCGAGGATGGTGCCACGGCCAATTGGGCATCCACAATGAAGGTGGTGGTCATACTGACGCCGTTCCCGTCCAGGGCCTCGACCGTGTAACCCGGCGAGGGGAGGCCGGGTACGTTCGGAACGTTGAAGTTGACACCACCCGGGATTGAACCGGCCCCATCGGTGGTGCCCGATGCCACAACCATCTGCGTCGGACCAGGGTTCCAAATGATCTCAAACGGGGTGTTCGCGGAATATCCCCCCCCGCTCACCGTCACCAAAGTTCCAATCGTTCCGTCCGTGGGGGTAAGGGCGAGGGAGGGCGTGACCATGATGACGGTGCTGGCCAAAGCTCCACCATTGTCTTGGAGGTAAAGGGTGTGTAGACCGTACGGTGACGGAGGCACTGTGAAGGACGTCGAGGCGTTCCCCTTCGTGTCCGCCGCCACCCAATTGGCGAAACAACCGAACCCGGTCAAGGGAGCTCCATCCCAGTTGCATGTCCCGAGACCTCGCCCGGGGTCGAACCCGGAAGCTGCGACGTTGACCGTACCGCCTACGATTTGGGTGGTGGGCAGTGGAGACAGCACGGCGGCGACGTTGAAGGTTGCAGTGGTTGTCACCCCGCTGACTTGCACGGTGGCCCTACCCATGACGCCCCACCACAGATCGAAGGTAACCTTGAGAACGCCACCCGTCACCGAACAGCTTCCGGCCACTGCCGGTGCGCCCCCTCCAGTACAGAAGGTGAGAGGGGTCCCACCCCCACCGAACACAACGGACCCAGTGAAACCACCGTTCGGGCACCCCGTCCCGCTCAAGGTCAAGGTCTGGCCGACCGAGACCGTGCCTGGGCTCACACTAAGGGTTGCACAGGTGGCCGCGGGGATGGCCATGACCGGGGGGGAAAGGAGAACCAAAAGCACCAATCCGATAAGGCAAGGGAAAAACATTCGCACGGCGGGCGATCGAATCTTGGTCAGGACCAGGCGAACACTCGTGTTCGGCATGGTAAACGAAAATGTCCTCCTACGATTTAAACCTATGCGAGATTGGATCGTGCCCCCTCTGCGCCGTGGTATCATTTGTTTGTGACGCCTTGAATCGAGTCCTTGTCCGAGAAACGGCTCCCCTTGGATATCGGCCACACGGCGGAAATCCCAAGAGGTCGTAATCGAGTTCGACCCCGCGGGAGAACCACCATCCACGCTAATCTCTACGCAGGGAAGGTTCCCTTTAACTTCCCCATTTTCTCTTGAACAGAACGGGAGAACCCTCAAAGTGCGAGAACTCCGACGGGATACCCCCGTTACATTGATAAGCTCTAGCGCGCTGTACGATTGTACCCGTTGAGGGGAGTGGAAAGCGATGAAGGAGTTTTTGGAAGACCGAACACGAACAAGTAGCCAAACGCGAACGCCAGAAACACGAGGTCGAATCAGACGTCGCACGGTTTACATAGGTACCGTGGTCGCCATGCTCGCAATGGCCGGAGGGTTCGCGCTTGCGGCGCTGTTCACACCGTTCACAACCCTTTCCACCGCTGCAAACAATGGCAGCTTGGCGGAGGCATCTACAATATGGTCTGCGGGAACGTCCACCACCAGCTACACGACCACCATCGGACCCGGGAGCTGCGGAGCTGGAACGGCCACCACGACAGCTCAGACTGTGTGGTTTGCAGGAACGTCATCAGCAACTTGTGCTGCGACCAGTGAATTCGTCGAGAAAATTGTATTCAGTGCGACCGTGACGCCAGGGTCAACTAGCACCAGTTATGCTGATACATGGGTAGTGCAGACCGGCACGGGGGCAAGCGCGACTTATGTTGCCAGTTCGTACGGCACAAGCATGACGCCTGGCGTTACAACTTCCACCACCCTGACCGTTACTTTGTACGTCGACCTCGGTTCCACTACCAGTACCGCAGTCGTCTTGGACTCTGTTGACGTAACAGTTTCGGGAAGCTGAAAAACGAAAGCAGGGCCCCTCGTCTCCCTAAAATCCTTCCCTCCCCCGCCCGAACGGACGGGGGGGCCAACCCCTTCCTCTCATTCTTTGAGACCGAATAGATGTTTTGATTTACCCCTTGATGACCTATCGTGGCGACGAGCGTTCGATTCCCATTCCTCGTAGTGATTTTGACTGGCCGGGACTGCACTGTGAGTTCCTAATGAGCCGTTGGTCGACCGCCAATCCTGTCGGAAAGGCCCGACTCCCTGGCCTGCGTCGCGCTCGCGACATGGCGGACCGTTGAATACCGCTCGGTGGACTACATCATCGTCCTGCTTCTCGGTCTCGCCTACGCGGCTTCAACGGCTCGACTGCTAGGCGAGCCATTGAAGGCCGCGCCAGCTCGGGCTTAGCCGGAAGGGGACCGCGTCTACACTCGCTCCTCCGCAGTCAGTGAGCGGGCCCCGTCCAATAGTTAGCAAGCACGGCGCGCATTGCTGCTTCGGACGCCACCGAGGACTCGATGGGCCAGTCTGCTTTTGCGACGTACTCGGTCCAGATGAACCCAGCAATGCTGGGCTGGGTCGCGAGGTAAGCAGCGAACTCGGTGATCCAGGCCGCTTTGCTGCCACCTTCCTCGCTTGCGGCAGTCTCGGTGATGAGGATTGGACTGTTCGGAGCAAAGCTTGCGATGTTGGCAATAGTCGGGCCGAACACTTGTGCCGGCGATTGCCACTTGCTGCCGGGTACGCCCGTGCCGAAGTTGTACCCGTCGATGCCGATGAAGTTGACGTACTGGGCTCCTGGATACATCGCGGCGAGGGAGCCGTTGCTTGGTAGCAGGACGTTGGGGCTCCAGATCCACAGGACGTTCGAGGCGCCCAGGGTGTCGAAAAGGTCGTGTACGTGCTGATATGCGTCGACGTAGTCTTGCGCCGTATTGCCGTTGACTCCAACGGACCACGGATACCAGTTCCCGTTCATCTCGTGGGCGAACCGCAACAGGAACGGGCGCTTCCATGCCGCAGCGGCCTGCGCCCAACGCAGCACGTAGCTATCGAAGCCGCCCCCCGCTATGGAGGTCAGACTGTAGGTGTCCTGGTGAACGCCGAGTTGGTAGTGCCACGGCTCCCAGGTGATCTCGGGCATCGCGCCAGTAGCGCTGATCGCCTCCACCGATTGCGTGGGGAACCCACTACCCCACCCTACGTAGATGTCCACGATGTTCACTGGGTGCTGGAGCTGCTGCGCCAGTGATCGTACGGTGTCAAGATATCTGATATTTGACAGCGACACCCCGAAGATGCGGGAGTCTGGCTCGCCCTTGGCTGCCCGCCTTACCAACTCAGCACTCGTCATCGACCGATAGGTTGCTCTCGAGGGTATCTCCATGCCACTCG
>JAJYVN010000016.1:4492-20160 GCA_021791995.1 Bacillota bacterium | reverse complement strand
CCGGTCACCCCCGACGCGGCGAAGCCGACGGTGGTGGTGGCCAACTTCAACGTGCACGCCGGCATCGACGGCTGGGGACGTCCCTTCGACGTGGTCACCGCCTGCCGGGCCATCGACGCAGACGTGCTGGTCCTGGAGGAGACGTGGACCCCGCACGAGGCCGAGGGCGTCTCCCAGCAGCTGGCCCGTGCCCTGGGTCTCCGGGTGGTCGAGCGGGTCCTGGCGACCGGCCGGCGCGCCGGTCCCCACCCCAGCGCCGACCATCGATGGATGCGGCCCTTCGACTGGCGGGGCAGCAGCCACGCCATCTACCTGGACAGCGAGCGACCGCTCGGGACGCGGGTCGTCCGCACCGAGCGCTTCCGCTCCGCCGAGCGGGGCCGCTGGGGCATCGCCGTGCTGACGCGGCTGCCCGTCGTGCACGAGGAGGTAGTGGAGCTCGGTCACCTTCCACGCGACCGCTCGCAGCGGGCGGCCATCGTGGTCGAGGTCGACGTGGCCGGCCGGCCCCTGACCGTGGTGGGGACCCACATGTCGCACCTCTCCTACGGGTCCCCCGTCCAGTTCCTGCGGCTGAACCGGCTGCTCGAGGAACAGGTGGGCGACGGACCGGCCGTCCTGGCCGGCGACATGAACCTGTGGGGGCCGCCGGTCACCGCCTTCTTCCCGCGCTGGCGCCGCGCCCTGCGCCAGCCGACGTGGCCCGCTTGGCGTCCACACAGCCAGGTGGACCACATCCTGGTGCGAGGACCGGTGGAGGTGTGCACGGCCGAGGTCCTGCCGATGTCGGGCTCCGACCACCGCCCGGTCCGGGCCCGCCTCTCGCTCGAGACGTGAGGTGGAGAGGGCCCGGCCGGGTTCGGGCGTGGGCCCACCCCTCGCCGGTGGCTCGTCTGGTCGGGCGGTGCGGCCTGGTGCTATCGGTGGTCCGATGACCGAGCGAGGGGCACAGGGTCCCGGCATCCCGGGCGAGGGGGGCGGCATCCCCGGCGAGGCGGGCGGCATCCCCGGCGAGGCGGGCGGCATCCCGGGCGAGGCGGGCGGCATCCCGGGCGAGGCGGGCGGCATCTCCGGCCCTCAGCTCCCCGACGGGCCGGCCCCGCGGTCGGGCACGCCGGGCGACGGGCCCTCACCGCACCCGGGACCGAGCCCGCCCGGCCCTCGACGGCCGGCGGCGCTCGCCGGGGCCGCGGTGGCAGGGGCGGTCTACGCCTGGTTCGCCTCCGCCACGACCCCGTTCACCGTGCCGGCCGACGTCACGACGGCGCTGCCGCTGCTGGGGATGGTGGCGGTGGTCGCCCTCCAGCGCCTCCTCCCCGCCGGCCACGTGTGGCAACGCCTCCCCGCCGATCGGCCACCGGAGGGGGGAACCGCCGTCCCGTGGATCGTCCTGCTCGCCCTGTTGCTCGTCCCCGAGGGCGTCTCGCTGTTGTCCGGCGGGGCGCGGTCGTCCCACCCGACGATCAGCTTCGTCACCGACACCGTGTTCCGATGGCACGCGGTCAAAGCGGCCGTGTACCTCCTATGGCTGTGGCTGTGCTGGTACTTCGTCCGGCGCTGACCGGCGCCGCACCGGGGCGGGGCGGCGCCCGGTGACCTGGGCGGACGGCGCCTACGCGACCTGGTCGCTCGCGGTCGTCCTCGGCCTGGCCCTGTGGTGGCTCAGCGCATCGGGGCGCACCGTTGCCGAGCGACGGATCGCGCCGGCCGGCTCGCTCATCCGACAGCTGACCCGGCATCCGGCCCTCCGGGTGGTCGTCGTCCACCCGGATCTTCTCGGGACCTACGGAGACGGTGGCAATGGCCTCGTGCTCGCCAACCGGGCGCTCTGGAGAGGGCTCGACGTCGAGCTCTTGCTCGCTTCCTCGGACCGCCCGTTGCCTGAGTCAGGCGACCTCTATTGCCTCGGGGGGGGAGAGGACGGGCCGCAGCTTCGAGCTGCAGCGTTGCTCGCCCGTAGCCCCCTTGCTCGCGCCATCGACGGCGGGGCGGCCTGGCGCAAGCTTGAGGACCTGCGACGCTGCAGTCAGCGGGAGGCACATGCATTGTGAGCCATGCCGATGCTTCGTCCAGTGTTCCGGCGGACGGATTTCTGCAACAAATAGCTCGATTGCGACGGCAGGCAGTGGATGTGGCGGAGGCGGAGCGACCGTTGGATGACTTGCTCGCCTCCAGGGTGCCCGGTCCGCACCGGCCATTTGCTTCAGCTGTATCCAGCGTCGCAGGAGACCTTGCCGTCATTGCCGAGATCAAGCGGGCCTCCCCCTCGAAGGGGCCCCTGCGGCTGACGTTGGATCCTGCCGAACTGGCGCTCGCGTACACGCGGGCGGGGGCTTCCGCCATCTCCGTGCTGACGGAACCTCGCTTCTTTGCCGCAGAGCCAGCGGACCTGCCGAAGGCCCGCGCCGCGTCCACGCTGCCCATCCTCCGCAAAGAGTTTATTGTTGCTCCGTGGCAATTGGCCGAGAGTCGGGTGATCGGCGCCGATGCCGTTTTGCTGATTGTGGCCCTTCTGGGTCAGGAAACCGGTCGTTTCATCGCTCGAGCAGCCGAACTGGGACTGGAAACGCTGGTCGAGGTGCACGACGAGGCGGAATTGGAGATCGCGCTCGAGGCGGGGGCTATCGTGGTGGGGATCAACAATCGCGACCTACACACCTTTCGGGTCGATGGCACCACTGCAGTGCGCCTCGCGCCACGTGCGCGGGCGGCGGGATGCGTCGTGGTGGCGGAGAGCGGCATCCGTAGCCGCGCTGAGTTTCCTCTGTTGATCGAGGCCGGCGTTCATGCGGTGCTGGTGGGGGAGAGTCTCGTGCGCTCAAGCGATCCGGAGGAGACCCTGCGAGCACTCGTGACCAAGCAGGGGGTTCCACCCTCGTGCTGATCAAGATCTGCGGCTGCCGCGATCCGCAGGAGGTGGAGTCTGCTGTCGCAGCCGGCGCTTCCGCCATTGGCGTGGTCCTCGTGCCGCAGGCACGCCGAGCGGTCACTCCCCAGCAGGCGCGGTGCATCATCGCGGCCGTTCCATCGGGCGTTTTGCGCGTTGGTGTCTTCCGAGGTCAGTCCGCCGCCGAGGTGGAGGAACTGGGGATGCGCGCGGGACTAGACGCTGTGCAACTGCACGATGAGGAACAGACGGCGGACTGCAGTCGACTGAGACGCCGATTCCTCGTGCTGCGACGGTGGAACGGGGAGGGCCCCCCACCCGAAGACGCGGATTGGATTGTGGCGGAACCGAGGGGAGGGGGAGGCACCGGGAAGGCGTGGGATTGGTCTTCCGCCTTGGGACTTCGTGAGCGGGCGGGCCGGCCGATGCTTCTGGCGGGTGGATTGACCCCGGAGAATGTGGCGGACGCGGTGGCTTGTGCGCGACCGGACGCCGTGGACGTGTCCTCCGGAGTGGAGGTCGACGGGCGAAAGGATCCGATGCGGATAGGCGCATTTTGCGCGGCGGTACGGGGGTGGCGGGATGTCGGCGCGAACGCATGGAGAGACCATTGATGCGGGCCCTGGCCGGTTCGGGATCTATGGAGGACAGTATGTGCCCGAGACGTTGATGCCGGCCCTGGAGGAGTTGGACGCTGGCTTTCGCGAGGCCATGGCGGATCCTGCATTCACCAGGGAGTTCGAGCGGCTCCTGCATGACTACGTTGGACGACCGACACCGCTGTATTGGGCGCAGGAGCTCTCCCGGCGCACCGGTCTCCGTATCTATTTGAAACGGGAAGACCTCTGCCATACCGGTGCGCACAAGATCAACAACGCCCTGGGCCAGGTTCTTTTGGCCAAGCGCATGGGCAAGCACCGCGTCATTGCGGAGACCGGAGCGGGTCAGCATGGGGTGGCAACGGCGACCGCCGCAGCGCTTTTGGGGCTCAAGTGCTGCATCTTCATGGGGGAGGAGGACATGGAGCGGCAGGCGCTCAATGTCTTTCGCATGCGGCTTTTGGGCGCTAAGGTTTCCGCGGTCGCGTCCGGCAGTCGCACACTGAAGGACGCCATGAACGAGGCCATTCGCGACTGGGTGACCACGGTGGAAGACACCCACTACGTGATCGGAACCGTGGCCGGACCCCATCCCTATCCCCGCTTGGTCCGTACGTTGCAGGCCGTAATCGGACGCGAGGCCCGCGCCCAGATCCAGTCGGCCGAGGGCCGGCAACCGGACGGGGCGGTGGCCTGCATCGGTGGGGGCAGTAACTCCATCGGGCTCTTTGCGGAGTGGATTGACCGCAACGAGGTGGCGCGGCCTGGCAGGAAAAGTGGCGTGCGGCTCTTTGGGGTCGAGGCAGCGGGCATGGGGCTGCACACGGGGCAACACGCGGCGAGTCTGACGGCTGGTCGGCCCGGTGTGCTCCACGGTTCCTACAGCTATCTCCTGCAGGATAGTGAGGGGCAGGTCCAGACCGCCTACTCCATCTCAGCGGGTCTGGACTATCCAGGGGTTGGACCGGAGCACAGTTGGTTGCGCGACAGTGGGCAGGCGGTCTATCTGACCGCGACGGATGACCAGGCCCTGGCGGCGATGCGGCAACTTGCCGAAACCGAGGGCATCATCCCGGCGCTCGAATCGGCGCATGCCCTGGCGGCTTTGGGGGAGGTTCGCGATCACCTGGGTAGGGATGCCTTGGTTGTGGTCTCCCTCTCCGGCCGAGGGGACAAGGACATGGCGCAGGTGGCTGCGCGGCTCCAGGGAGACTGAGTTTCCATCACAAGACATCGGTTGCAGCAGGTGGTATGCCATCGGCTGTGGAATAGACCATACCTACCACTGAGACGGCCAACCGGTTCGAATCTCACATCTAGTACTTGCATTGTGCATACAGATACTATAGCTTGCGTCTACGGGGTACTAGTGCCCCGACGATGGAGGGGACAAGCTATTGGCGATCGTCGTCAAGCGTGATGGACGCAAGGTACCGTTTGATGAGGAGCGTATCCGGCATGCGATGGAAATGGCTTTTCGGGCGGAGATCGCTTGTCCCTATCCCGATCCCCTCGCGGCGGATGTGGATGATCGGGTCCGGCACCTGACGGAGACGGTGGTGGACCGTCTGCGTGCGCACGGTAGCAGCGAGTATCCGATCGAGCAAATCCAGGACGAGGTGGAACGTTCGCTCATGGCCGCAGGGGAGTACGCGGTCGCGCGGCGTTACATCATCTACCGGGAGGCTCGGGCGGCCCGCCGGGAGGGGGAACGTCTACGGGTTTCGGCGGGCGGCGGCCGGGATCTTTTGATCGAACGTGGTACGCTGCGCCAAGAGATCGCAGAGGTCTGCCGCGGGGTGGTGCCGCCCAGTGAGGCCGAGGCGCTGTACCAAGAGATCGTGTCGGGGTTGTACCCTGGCATTTCGATTGCGGACTATCAGCAGGCCAAGATCCTGGCGGCACGGACTCGAATCGAACGCGAGCCGGGGTTCTCACGGGTGGCCGCGCGGCTCGTGCTGGATGCGATTTATCGGGAGGTCGCGCGGCGCCCGGTGGTGCACGGTTCGTTTGATTACGTCGGCACGTTTCGGACCTATCTCGAACGTGGTGTGGAACTTGGGCGGCTCAGCCCGCAGTTGTTGGAGTTTGATCTGGAGCGGATGGCTCGCGCCCTGAGGCCTGAGCGCGATGATGCCTTTGGTGTCCTTGGGATACAGATCCTGTATGATCGCTATCTGATCCATGACCAAGGCCGTCGGATCGAGGCCCCGCAGCACATGTGGATGCGGGTTGCCATGGGGCTGTCCTTGGGGGAGAGAGAGCGAGAGGAGCGGGCGATTGAGTTTTATGAGGTGCTGTCCACACACCGTTATGTTACGAGCACACCAACTCTGTTCAATAGCGGAACCGCGTTCCCGCAGATGTCTTCTTGTTTTCTAACAACGGTGCCAGACGACTTGCGGGGCATTTTTGAGAGCATTCAGGATAACGCCATGCTGAGCAAGTGGAGTGGTGGCCTCGGCAACGACTGGACGCCAGTGCGCGCACTCGGGGCCCACATCCACGGGACCAACGGTAACAGTCAAGGGATTATCCCTTTTCTGAGTGTGGCCAACGCCACGGCGGTGGCGGTGAATCAGGGCGGTAAACGCAAGGGAGCCGTCTGTGCATACCTCGAGGCCTGGCACCTAGACTTTCCGCAGTTCATCGAACTGCGGCGCAACGTGGGTGACGAACGTTTGCGGACGCCGGATATGAACATCGCGGCCTGGATTCCTGATCTGTTCATGCAGCGCGTCTCGGAACACGGTAGCTGGACGCTGTTTTCTCCCAACGAGGTGCCCGATCTGCACGACCTGTATGGGCAGGCCTTCCGGCAGCGATACGAGGAGTATGAGGTGGCAGCGGAACGGGGTGAACTGCGGCAATTCCAGCGTGTCAGTGCGGCGGAGTTGTGGCGTAAGTTGCTCTCGGTGCTCTTTGAGACCGGCCACCCGTGGATCACCTTCAAGGATCCATGCAACATCCGCTCGCCCCAAGATCACGTTGGGAGAGTCCACAGCAGCAATCTCTGCACCGAAATCACGCTGAACACCAAGCCAAGCCTGGATGAGGACGGGGAGATTGCGGTCTGTAACCTTGGATCCGTCAATCTGGCGGGCCATATCCGAAATGGCGCCCTGGATACCGAGCTTTTGGCCCAAACGGTCCGTGTTGCCATGCGGGCGTTGGACAATGTGATCGACCTCAACCTCTATCCGGTGGAGGCCGCGCGGCGTTCGAATCTGCGCCATCGGCCGGTTGGCCTCGGGATCATGGGCTTTCAGGACGCGCTCTACAAGCTCGGCATCAGCTATGCCTCGGAGGAGGCCGTTACATTCGCAGACTACAGTATGGAAGTGATTTCATATCACGCCATTCTGGCGTCGGCGCGCTTGGCCGCCGAACGCGGTCCCTACCCGAGCTTCACTGGCTCGAAGTGGGACCGGGGACTCTTGCCGATCGATACGATTGCCTTGTTGCGCCAGGAGCGAGGCGGGGAGGTTGATATGGATGAATCAACCTCCCTGGACTGGGGACCCGTACGGTCGGCCATTCGGGAGCACGGCATGCGCAACTCCAATTGCATGGCCATTGCGCCAACGGCGACGATCGCGAACATCATCGGGGTGAGCGAGTCGATCGAACCAACGTACGCGAACCTTTTCGCCAAGAGCAATCTCAGTGGTGACTTCACGGTCATCAATGAGTCCATGGTGGCCGACCTTCGAGCGACCGGCCTCTGGGACGATCAGATGGTGAACGACCTGAAATACTACGACGGTTCGCTGCAGGACATCGATCGGGTGCCGGACGCGCTCAAGCACAAGTATCTGACGGTCTTTGAGACCGACCCAACGTGGTTTGTGGCGTGCGCAGCAGCACGGCAGAAGTGGATTGACCAGAGCCAATCGTTCAACCTGTATTCTTCTGGCACAAGTGGGCGCGCCCTCAGCGACCTCTACCTGTTGGCTTGGCGGTCCGGCCTGAAGACGACGTACTACCTGCGCACCCTGGCCGCCACACAGATCGAGAAGTCTACATTGGATGTCAATCGCTATGGGGTTCAGCCCCGCTGGATGCGCTCCAAGAGCGCCTCGGCGAATGTGGTGGTTCGGCGAGACACCCCGTCGCCTGTGACCGTCAAGGCCTGCGCCCTCGATGATCCGGATTGTGAGGCCTGCCAGTAGGGAGGAGTGCCGAGTGAGTAGCGCGATCATTGGTCCCGGGCGTGTCCGCGTGGCGGATAAGCGCTTGATCAACGCCGAGGCCGTGGACGTGAATCAGTTGATGCCGATTAAGTATGCGTGGGCGTGGGAGCATTATCAGAACGGGCTTCGCAATCACTGGGTGCCGTCCGAGGTGCCCATGCTCAAAGACATCGAGCAGTGGCGGGCCCCAGATGTCCTTACGCCGGGTGAGCGTGTGCTGGTGATGCGGAATCTCGGCTTCTTTGCGACGGCGGAGAGCCTTGTGGCCAACAACATTGTTCTGGCCATCTTCCGACACGTTACCAATCCGGAGTGTCGGCAGTACCTGTTGCGGCAGGCCTTCGAAGAGGCGGTGCATACCCATACCTTCCACTATGTGGTGGAGAGCCTGGGATTGGATGAAGGCGAAGTGTTTAACGCCTACCGCGAAATCCCCGCGATCACGGCCAAGGATGCGTTCGAGCTGGAGCTCACCGCTGCCGTACTGCAGCCGGGGTTCAGCACCACGACCTTCGAGGGTGCGCAGTGCTTCCTCGAGAACCTGATTGGCTACTACGTCATCCTCGAGGGGATCTTGTTTTACTCCGGTTTTGCCATGATTCTGTCGCTCAAGCGGCGAAACCTCATGCCCGGTATCGGTCAGCAGTTCGAGTACATCCTCCGAGACGAGACGATTCACCTCAACTTCGGCGTGGATCTGATCAACGGGATCCGTCATGAGCGGCCGGATCTTTGGACGCCGGACTTCCAGACGAAGGCGACCGAAGCCATTGAGCGGGCGGTGGGTCTGGAGATCGCCTATGCCAAAGACTGTTTACCGCAGGGAGTTCTTGGTTTGACGGCCGGGATGTTTGAAGATTACGTGCGCTATGTCGCGAATCGACGGTTGGAACGCATTGGCCTAGTGCCGGTATACGGAGAGCGACCCAATCCCTTTCCCTGGCTCTCTGAGACGATCGACCTACGGAAGCAGCAGAACTTCTTTGAGCGCAAGGTGACAGAGTATCAGAGCCAGTCCGCGTTGACCTGGGAGGATTGATGTTCGTTCCGCCGAACCGGATCCGGGTCGGTGCGGACGATCGACAAGAAAGGCAGGGGAGCCCCGGGGTTCCCCTGCCTTTGCTCCCGTGGGGAGATCAACTCGACTGGGCACCCAACTGCACCAACTGCGTCGGTGTAACCGATAGATCCTTGAAGACCGCTTGAATCTCACCCTGGTTGCCCGTGCCAACGTTGCCTGCTGTCGCGTATGCGCCAATCCACGCTCCGGCCATGAGGATCTCCATGCTTCCGCCCGCCTGCGTCCAGGTATGGTTGTCCCGAGATGTCCATGCCGTCCAGACGGTTCCCTTCCGACGCAATTGCAGCCACACGGGCGCTTGGAGCACGTTGGCCGTTCCGGTGACACCGGTCCGTAGAAGATAGGCTGGTGCAATGAGCCCGGTCTTTGCCTTGGGATTGACCGTGGATGCGAGGGTTTGCTCTGGGTTGTCCCCTGCGGTGTAGCGCCACGAGACGGTGATCCCATACTTGGGGCTGACCGACACGGCCACAAAGGCCGCATCATCCGACAGATCCTGTCGTGCCATCAGACCCGCTGCGGCGTATTCCGAGAGACCGGGTTGTTCATTCAGGTTGCCGAGCGAGGTTGCCTGCAAGATCCATGTGCCTGTGGAAGCCGTTTGGGCGGCGGCTGCGAACGTGCAGGCATCCTCCAACGACCAGACGTCCCACCCGGTTCCGGTCAGGGTGTATGTTCCGGACGCCGACTGAATCAAAGTTCCGGCGGCCACGGCGGGGGCTCCGAGCCCGGTCTGCGACGGTGTAGCGTAGGCCCCGCCGGCCGTGGTCGATTGCAGGGCCTGTTCCATCTTCGCCGTCGGGCTGTTGGCTGCCGCAGTGAGCATCGGGTTGATCTGGTTCTCCGCCGAAGTGAAGGCGGTGGCCACATCCGTGATCGTTTGGGAGCCGAGTTCGGTGTACCACTGGTTCAGGTCGGACTCTGCCTCCGAATTGTCGTACGTGAAGAAGACCTGTGGGATCGCGTACCCGCCCTGAATCGCGTCCGTGAACCACTGGAGGCCCTTGTTGGCGAAGGGCGGGGCAGCCTGGGAGACCGTGGCCGCCCATTCTGGCCAGAGCGAATTGATGGCTGGCGGGAGGAGCACCAGCTTCATCAGGAACTGTTGCCATTCAGGCTCAACCGTCAACCACTTAAGGAAGGTCCAAGCCAGGTCCGCATGAACGGTCGTGGCGTTGATGCCGTAAAACTCGTTAACGGCGTATGTGTAGCGCTTTCCCAAAGGACCGATTGGAAACGGAAGGAGACCCCAGTTTCCGACCGAGGGAAGGTCGGAAACGAGCGATAGTAGTTGCCAGGTTCCGAGAAGTTCCATTGTCGTTGTATTGTTGGTGATGTCACTCAATGAGCCCCGCTGCGAACCTATTCCGGGCCAGAGCACCTGTTGGTAGACCCAATTCCCGGCATTGATGCCTGCCGTGGTGGCGATTGTCAGCTGTGTGGACGTAGCGTTGACGGTCGACCCTCCAAAGGCGTGGAAGACCCAGTCGTTATTGGTGGAGTCGTTGTCAGCCCACATGATATCGGCGCCAGTGTATCCGGGTCGTTGTGGGAAGGCTGTTTTCAATTGTTTGAGTATCGAGAGGAAGTCGTCGAATGTCCAGGAGGAATCGGGAAAGGAGAGCCCGGCTTCATCGAAGTCGGAGTAATTAACGTAATACACCATGGGCTGCAGGTTGTACGGCAAGGCGTAGGTGCCCCCCGACACTTGGAGCTGGGCCATCTGGGTGGATGGCCAGATGGATGTCGAGACGCTGTCCGTCTTCAGGTATGGGGTCAGATCAAGCAGCAATCCTTGGTTCAGGAACTGGGGGTAGTTCAGGTTCCAAATCACATCGGCGCCAGCACCGCCGAGAATGGCGGCTGGCGTATACATCCCTGGCGCGAGTTTGATGTGCACGTGGTTCTGTTGCTCGAACGATTGCAGGAACTGGTTCACAAGCTGGATCTCCGTGTTTCCGTGGCTCGTGAGCTCGGGGTCCGGTGCGAAGACCAGGGTCGGCCAGGCATTGGTCGTCGTTGCCTGTGCTCTGCCACAGCCAGCAAGTGTTAAACCACCCAGGAATGCAGCCCCCGCTGCTGCGGTGAGAAACCCGCGGCGGCTTACAGCGGTGGTAGTGGGACGAGTTTCCGACATGGACTGATCCCCCTCCGGTATTACCGTGAAAATCGACGATCGACGGAACCAAGTACAATTCGATACGCACGCGCAGGATCCTGCGCGATTTGCGTGTAGCTAGCGACTCCAGCATACAACGATCAGTGACTTCTGCGGAATGTTTGCATCCGCCGGCGGGCGCATCGGCGCAGCTTTGCGGGCACACTGCCAACAGCGCTGCCATGGAATCGGTCCATCGGGTCGTGGTTGTGGTGGGAGATCTTTGCAACATGGGTCCGTGGAGGTTGGGTCGCGAGCAGCGTGGCGAGCATTGCGCCTATTGCCGGGCCGAGAAGATAGACCCAGAAGACATCGAGGGTGTGGGACGGAATCGCGGGGCCGAGGGTTCGTGCGGGATTCATCGATGTTCCGCTCCACGGGGCTTCAAAGGCTACGAGGATGGCGACCAGGGGAGGAATCAGTGCGGGGGTATAGGGCCGGAGGCGAGGATGTCCCACAAACCACACGATGCCACCGACCAACCCGGCGGTGGCGATGATCTCGCCCGTCACGGCGAGCCACGGTCCTGTCGTTGGGTCTGGGACCGTGGCTCCAAAGAGCGCGGCCCGGCCAAAGGCCCCCCAGACCGGCGGGAGTAGGAGTCCCGCGGCCAACGCCCCGAGGAACTGCGCCACTGTATAGAGCGCGGCGTCGATGGCGGAGAGGCTCCCTGCGAGCCAGAATCCCCACGACAGCACAGGGTCGAGGTGGGCGCCAGAGATCTTGCCCAGCGGACTGAGCGCCACCAATGCTCCCGTGCCGCCGAAGAGAAAGCCGGTCAGAAGTCGCCGCAGCAGTGCGCTTGCGAGGATGGTTGTCATGGGAGACAGGGGAGAGAAATCCCAGATCACGACGGAGAGGCCGAGAAAGATCAGCAGGAAGGTGCCGAAGAGTTCGGCTGCGTAAGCACGCCAATGCAATGGACGCCTGGGCAGACTCACTTCGGTATCATCGCCCCACGCTGTAAGCCGACGGCTTCAGGGGTGGGAAGACGTGCATTGCTCCCCGGCATCGACTGGCAGTCCTCCGCTCCAAGAACGCGCGCGTCCCGACCAATCAAGCTTCTTCCCCTTTTTTCACGGCGCAATACCTCCGGAGTCAGGCCTAAGTGGCCTTGCTACGGGCTTCTCGAATGCGGCGGTGTCTTGGTGCCACTTCGAGAAGGGCCCCTTATCCTTATTTCACTGAGGACGAAGTCGACGAAGAGCCCGAGGACGCCGTGGAACTGGCCGCAGCGGATGCGCCCGCCTCGAGGATGGCATCTACCTGTGCATCGGCACTCGCAAAGGCAGTCGCCACATCCGTGCTACTTTGAGTGTATAGGGAACTGATCACCGCGTTGACAGCTGCCTCGCACTCCGGGTCGTTGTATCGGTAGTACAGCGGGGCGAGGGCGTAGCCCTTCTGTGCGGCATCTGCATACCAGCTGAGGTCTTGGTTCGCCAATGGGGGGGCCGCCTGCTTGACGACGGAGATCCAATCGTCCCAGAGGTCGACCCGAGCGGGCGAAATCAGTTGCAGTTGCATGTTGAAGGTGTTCCAGTAAGTGCTGGAGCTCGCCCAAAGTGCCACTTCCGCAGCTTCGTCGATGTGCTTGCTTTCCACATTGACAGCGTAAAAGTCGTCCGTACTGAATGTGGTGCGTCCCGCCGAAAAGATGGGGAAGGGTAAGAAGATCCACTGGAAGGAATCCTGGTAGTCCGTAACGGCGGGTAGTATCTCCCATGTACCCATGGTGCGCATCACGAGCGTGCCGGCACCGAAGGCGGCCGCATAGTTGATGTTGCGGGTTGTGCAGATTCCTGGCCAATATAGCTGCTGGAACATCCACTCTCCAGCCGCCAAAGAACCGGGTGCGCTCAGGGTGCTCTTGGTGCCATCCGCGTTCATCAAGGCGCCGTTGAATGCATTGAAGATCCATCGCGACCCGTCGATCTCGTTATCCCATTGGTAGAGCATGCCGCCATAGCGCTTTGCCCCGCTGGTAGTTGTTCCTGTGAACGTCTGGCAGAAGGAAACAAATGTATCCGACGTCCAGTCCGAGGTGGGGTAGGCTTGCCCCAGCGAATCCAATAGCGAGGTGTTGACAGCATAACAGACCGTCCCCATATAGGCGGGTACCGCATACAAATGCCCACCTTCCTTGTACACATTGAGCTGTCCTGCCGACCAGATGCTGTCACTGATCCCAGCATCTTTAATGTAGGTTTCCATGGGAACGAAAAGCTTGTCCTCAATATACTGCGCGTAGTTGTAATCATAGACGACGTCGGTGCCGGTGCCCCCAAGAATCGCCGCGATATTGTCCGCCGTATTCACAAACGGCACATATTTAACTTGAATCCCCTTGCTTCCGCCCTTGTCCGCGAACTTGTCGAGCGCCTCTTGAGCAATCTTCTCCGCCGATGCCTTTTGCGCCGTCGGTACCGCCCCCATGTATGCCTGGAAGGTGATCATCACGACGGGTGTTTGCGTGGTTGGTTGCGCACGCTTGGGACCGCACCCGGCCAAGCTGAGCCCGCCAACGGCAGCCACACCGGCCGCTTTGCGCAGCAGGGATCTTCGACTGACCAATCCGGACCAAGAGCCACTTGTCACGGTTGACACCCCGCAATGAGCTGAATAGGGATTGCGATGCGCTGAATCTTACGCGATCCAGGATCCGGCGCGGCAGTGCGAGCGTCGACGACGGTGCGTCTTGGTCCGCTCCATCTGCGGCGTGTCACCCCTTGGGCGAAGTTTGCCCCGTACTCCCGGTATGCAGCGGTTTCCAGTGCTGTTCCCACCGTTCTTCGATGGCAATCCGCCATGCCTCCGCTGCCTCGCGCAGTTCGGCGGTCCGAGCGGGATGGTGCGCGGTGAGGTTGTGCCGTTCACCAGGATCCAGCGACAGATCCGAAAGGTGCACCGCATCCTCCGGGGGTGCCCCCTCCACCTCTTGGCCACCGAGCACCAACTTCCAATTGTCACGCCGTACCGCCGTCTGCTGCCCCATCTCCCAATAGAGATCGCGTTCCGGCGGCGCGGATGTCTCTCCACGAAGCCACGGGAGCAGATTCTGCCCGTCCAGTTCGTACGATCCGGCATCGAGTGCCGCAGCTGCCAGAAGGGTCGGAAAGACATCCGCCGCATGGCCCGCGGCGTGCAGGACCTGCGCTTGTGGAATTCCGGCAGGCCAGGAGAGGATCCCGGGAACGCGGATACCGCCCTCAAAGAGACTGAACTTGTGTCCGCGCAGGATGCCGGTTGTCCCTCCGTAATATGGGTCACTTCGCCCGTCCAACCAGTTCCGCGCCTCGCGGGACGGACCGTTGTCACTTTGGAAGAAGATCGCCGTATTCTCCAGGATTCCCTGCCGCGCCAATTCGGCAACGACCGCACCCACTCCGTCATCGACGGCACTGATCATCGCCGCCATCACCCGCCGGTCGGGCGGGAGGTCCGCGAAGCGCTCCATGTATGCTGCAGGAGCGTGCATGGGATAGTGGGGCGCGTTGTAGGCGAGATATAGGAAAAACGGCTCCGGTTTGTGGGCGGCAGAGCGCAGGAAGGAGACGGCCCGCGCAGTGATCATATCCGTAAAGTATTCGCCGTTTCTCCATGTCTCTTGACCATTCTCCCAGAGGTCGTGGAGGGGGTTCTGCCCGTGGCCCTGCCCCCAATAATAGATGTGGGAAAAGTAATCGATGCAGCCTGCCATGAAACCGAACCACTCCTGGAAGCCGTGCTCCTGCGGACGGGATCCCTCCGCTAAGCCAAGGTGCCACTTGCCGAGCATTGCGGTGCGGTATCCCTCCCGTGCGAGGGCCATGGCGATGGTCGGCACCTCGCGGGGCAGCCCCGTTGCCGTGCGGTGGCCAGCCAGGATGGAGCGCACTCCGGCGTTGCCTGGATAACGGCCGGTGAGCAGGCAGGCGCGTGAAGGGGAGCAGACCGGTGAACCGGAGTACCAGTTGGTGAACCGCACGCCCCGCGAGGCAAGTGCATCAAGGTGCGGGGTGCGGAAGTCCGTGGCCCCCATGCAGGACAGATCGCCATAGCCTTGGTCGTCCGTCATGATAACGATCATGTTTGGCTTCGTGTTGGGCATCATGTGACTCCTTTGCGGAAAGCAAGTATCCTTTTCGTTTCGCGCTCGTGAGCGGCGGTTCCTTGTTCGTCCTGGGAGACAGACGCGCACGATGGGGGCGGCTCCGCTTTCCCCACCGGCTTTCGGGTACCGGTCCGTGGAGGAGCGGGGTGGTGCGGAGCGAAATGCTTCCCGGTGGATCGGGGTGTTCCCTGGGGGGATGGGGAATGGATCTGGGTGTGCCACGGCTTCGGCCGGAGGCCATCGGGCACTTTCTGGATGCACATCTCATGGTGGACATTCAGTTCGCGAGTTCGGTCGCCGAGGATCTGGCACCCGAGGTGCGGGCGGTTGTCGAGGATGCTGTGCGCACCATGGAACGGCGGTATTGGAGTGCCGAAGCACAGTCCGCCGCGTTTGGTGGAGTGTCTACGCCCAGCAGCACGCAGCACATGGCGATTCGTCAGACGCTGGTGACGACCGCGGCGCTCATCGCGCACGGGTCGACCGGCACGACGCATGTAACGATGAGTGAAGTGGGGCGATCGATCGATCGTTTATCGGAGTACGCGCAAGCGCATGGACTTGCGTCGGTGGTCGCTATCTATGGCAAGCTCGTCGCTATCGAGAATAACAAGGCGGTCACCTACTATCGCCCCATGCCCGTCGCGGATTTTGTTC
>JAJYVN010000016.1:0-4482 GCA_021791995.1 Bacillota bacterium | reverse complement strand
ATCGTCCGCAGACCAGCCCGGAGTTGCTGCAGGCGGAACTCGATGCCAGTGTGGCCAATGGGAGTTTGACGATTGAGACGATCGGTGGGGTGCCGAGCCTGCGGCAAACCGCCGAAGGGGCGAGCCGCTCGGCACAATATCGGGAGGAGCTGACGGTGTTCTCCGCCGCGCGCGCGTCGGCTTTGGCGGCAGTCGAGGTGAGCCGCCTCGACATCGAACGGTTCATTCAGGAAGGGGTTCCTGACGCGGAGCCTTTGCGCCACCGACTGGTGCGTATGGCTGGTATTCAGCCGGGCATGCGCGTTTTGGACTGTGGTTCGGCGGCGGGGGCGAATCTCTTCGAGGGTGGTGTGCTTGAGATGGTGGGCTCCACGGGGTGCGTGGTAGCCCTTGATCCGGCCGCTGCAATGATTGCGCGGCTGCAGCAGCGTGCCCGCAAGGCCGGGTATCGGAACGTGGATGCGGTGGTTGCCCGCGCGGAGTCGATGCCCTTTGCGGTCGGTTCCTTCGACGTGGTCATCGGGAGCGCATTTCTCCGTTACACTGATCTGATGCGCGCCACCGGAGAAATGCTTCGGGTCACCCGACCGGGGGGTACGATTGCGACGGTGGAGGCGATCGAGCCCGACCTGGGCCAGATCGGCTGGTTCCGGGACTGGTTTGCGCCCGCCTTCGATGCGGCCAAGCGCCTGGGAGTTCCGGTCAGTGGTCGGCTGCCCGCTCCCGGCGCCATTGCCCAGGCGCTAGAGCGCAACGGGGCGGAGGCGATCGAAGTGGAGACCGATGCGGACATCAGGATGAACGCCGTGTCTCCGGAGAGTTTTGTCTTCTGGATGCGGGCTGCCGGGCTCCTAACGGGTCTTGTCGAGAATCTCCCCTGGAAGGCTGCCAACGATCTCTGGGGGGAGCTCGTCGAACGCGGGCGCAGGGTTTTACCGGAGGTTCCCCCGGAGGAGCGATTCCTGCGGTGGCCGGTGGAGTACGTGCGAGCGAGACGTCCCGCTACAGGCTAAAGGCGGGAAAGCCGCCATGTGCGAGGATGGCGTTTACTGCGAGGAGGCGTACCGCGCCACTGTCCGTCAGGATCGGAACATCCGCAGTGGGTACTGGTCCCGCCCAGTTGGATCCGAACAGGCCCTCCGCGTTGCGGTCATGGGCCAGGGCCGAGGCTACGTTACGTGCGATGGCCGCAGAGATCGCTGGATTCCGTGTGACCTGGTACAGGAGTTCCAGGTTGTCAGCGAGGATTCCGTTGAACTGGGGTTGTGCCACGAATACACCATTGGCTTGCACACCGTGTTGAAGTGTATAGGCGGCGGTCTTTTCTGCCTGCCGCAAATAGGAAGCTTGGTGCGTTACTTCATACAATAACACGCTCGATCCGATCACTGTCCCTTGGTTATACGTCCAGTAGGCGGTGTTGATGTGGCCCGAGGGGTCGATGTGATCCAACACCTCACCGGTCGTCGGGTTGACCAAGGTCTGGATCTCCCAGTTGTAGATTCGTTCGGCCCAGTCAAGATAGGTGCTTTGGTGCGTCAGCATGTAGAGGTACGTCCCGAGTTCCGCCACAGGTGCGTTGGATGGCGTGTTGCGGGTGATGTGCTGATCATTCCAGTAAATGCCGCCGCCGTTTGGGTCCCACCCTGATTCCTCATACCGAAAGACGGCTTCCGCCTGGGTCAGGTAGGCCGGATCCTTGGTCAGGCGATAGGCCTCCACCAGGTCGAGACCGACCCACGCGTTGTCATCGAAGTACTTGGTGGCGTGTGCGCTCGGATGGACCGTCGGTGCGTAACCAGGCACCGGTGCTTGGGCGTCCCAATACGCGCTGAGGTTGGTCGCCAGCGTACGCACGTAGCTGAGTTCGCTAGTGCCCCCAGGAAGCTGGGCGACGTCCTCCAACCCGGCTAACCCGCAGGCAAAGTCCCACACGGTGGTGGGAGTGAACTGCGCAACGCCGAAGAGGGTGTCCTTCTCGGATGGGGGGCCGTATGTCTCCCCGCTGGATGGTGGGGTTTGGGCCAAGAGCCCAGCACTTGGTGAATAGTAGGCGGTGATCAGGGCTGATGCGGCCTCTTCCGCTTGGTGATCGGCGGTTGTGGGCACAGCGGGAGCAGCCGCCGATCCTCGGACCACGAGCACTGTGGCAACAACCACTACGACGACGCCAACACCCAAGGCAACGAGCCACCGCGTGCGAAGCAGACTGCTCATGGGTAAAGCGTAGCATAGCGACGGGCCGGAGAGAACCCGCGTGCGAGGAGATACTCCCCCTCTGTCGAAAGGCATCATCGGGAGAGGGGATTCGTATGAACCTCATCGTTGTGGTGTCGGACACCTTCCGATATGACTACTGCGGCTGGAACGGCAATCGCTGGATTCGCACCCCGGATCTCGACCGATTCGCCGAGGGAGCCGTTTCATTTGACAACTGCTATGTCTCGAGCTTCCCCACCATCCCCACGCGTACTGACTGGTTCACCGGGCGATTCTCGTTTCCGTTCCATGGTTGGAAGGCACTCGATCCAAGGGCGCCGGTACTTGCCAGTCTTCTGCGTCAGTTGGGTTACCTTACCCAGCTCATTGCGGACAACCCCCACATGATGAGCGGATCGAATAACTTCCAGCGTGGGTTCGAAGGTGCGGCCTGGCTTCGAGGGCAGGAGGGTGACACCTATCTCACGCGCTATAACCGGCTGCACACAGCCATGCCTCGTGACAAGACGCGGCAGCGGCCCCTTCAGCACGGGCACCCGCTGGTGGACCTGCATCGGACGACCAACGCTGATTGGGCCTGGGAGGAGGACCGCTTTGCCGCCCGCACGCTACGCACCGCATCGCGCTGGCTTGAGGAGAACTACCGGGCAGAGCGTTTCCTTTTGTGGGTGGATTGCTTTGATGTGCATGAACCCTGGGATCCGCCCGCGTATTGGGTGGAGCGGTATGACCGGTCAGGATACGATGGTCCGGCGATGCTTCACCCCAATTACGGCCCTGCCGACATCTACAGCCCGCCGGAGCTGAGTAATCTTCGAGCGCACTATGCGGGCGAGATCAGCATGATCTCCCGATGGTTCGGCCGCCTGCTCCAGAAGCTCGAGGATGTGGGGCTGGAGGATCGCACTGCGGTGGTGTTTCTCTCCGATCACGGCATGTTTCTCGGTGAGCACAATCGGACCGGCAAGTCGAACCTTTGGGAGGGGGATGACCGTCGCTGGCCGCTCTACCAAGAGGTCGCACACATCCCGCTCTGGATCCGCGTCCCTGGGGTTACCCCACACCGTGTGCGGGCGCTCGTGCAGCCGCCGGACCTGATGCCGACGTTGCTCGAACTGGCAGGCGTGCAGGTGCCGTCCGACGTGCAGGGCCGATCCCTTTTGCCGCTCATCCGGGGGGACGTGGGGCGCCACCGTTCACTGGCCGTGAGCGGACAAAACGTTGCGGATGACATCACGGCCGCCGTGCGGGATGACACCTTTTCATACTACCCGACGGGGGATACCGGCAGCCCAGAACTCTACCAACTATCCTCCGATCCAGGTGAGACGCGAAACCTGGCCGAACCGTTCCCGCGGGAGGCCCAGCGTCTCGATACGGCCTTAAAGCGGTGGATGGCGGAACATAGCGTGGCGCAGCGCGAGTGACCCTGGTTACCGTGCAGCAAAGAGCGGCTGAGGAGGGTCCTGGGTGCGTTGCCGGTGGGTCCGGTGGGTGAGTAATGCAGCTGTCGCAGGGGCACTGACGATGCTCGCGGCTTGCGGGAGCACGCGCGCACCGATTACCTGGATCATCGCGTCATCCGCCCTCACCAGACTTGAGTCCGTTCCAGGCGCTGCGGTCTTGGCGAAGGATGCCTTTGATAATGCCCACACCTATGTCTTGGTGAGTAGCGGAATGCAGCCTTCCTTTCTCCAGTCCTGGAGGAGCGTCCGAACCATCGATGTGACGAGTTTCTCAGAACTCGCAAAGGTAGTCGAGATGGGGGTTCCTGCTGACGTGCGGGCGGTGGTCTATGACCAGGAAGATTGGAGCTTCACGCCCGTGGCCGAGCAGAAGGATCCATCGCACTACATGGCAGAGGCCCAATCCCTCCTGCACGAGCACCACCTGACTCTGATCGCCACCCCTGCAACGGATCTGGTCCGCGCGGTCAGGACACCCCTCGGGGGCCCTTCGTACCTTGCCTTCCTTCACCTGGGCCTAGCGGGCGCGATTGCTCGTTACGCGAACATCTTCGAGATCCAGTCCCAGGGAGTCGAGGCCAGCTTGGGCGAGTTCACCACCTTCGTGGACCAAGCGGCGGCGCAGGCCCGTTCCACCAATCCCCATGTCATAGTGTTGGCGGGGCTCAGCACCAATCCGACGGGTCACACCGTCACGGCGGAGGAATTGTTCCAAGACGTTCAGGCGACGAGGGGTGTTGTGGCCGGCTACTGGCTCAACATTCCAACCGCTGGTCCGTCCTGCCCAAGCTGTGGT
>JAJYVN010000305.1:3005-3673 GCA_021791995.1 Bacillota bacterium | reverse complement strand
CGGTCCGTGGGACCGCTTCTGGCAGCGCCTGCCCCACATGCGGCGACCACTCGTCCGGCACCTGGTCGACCCGGCTGCCTGACCTCGACCACAATGGTGGGGTGCACCCCACCCGTCTCCGTCCCGCTTGCCAGGATGCGAGATCCACGGTAAGATCAATCGCTTGGATGGGGCGACGTAGCCAAGTGGTAAGGCAAGGGTCTGCAAAACCCTTATGCGGCGGTTCGAATCCGCCCGTCGCCTCCAGTTACGGGCGGTTAGCTCAGTTGGCTAGAGCGCGTGATTGACGTTCACGAGGCCATAGGTTCAAGTCCTATACCGCCCACCATGAGAGAGTACGGAAAACCCGCTTGGCAAAAGGCCTAGCGGGTTTTCTGTTGCCCACATACTGGAAGGGCGCATCGCTCCCAATGGGTGCTTTTCGGGTGCGTCGGAGACTACCGGTACCGGTGTCAAGGAGGTAGTTAGGAGCCGGAAAATAATCAATAGCGACCTCGGCCCACGAGATTTGAGTGAGGTGCTTGATTATGCCATTTATGGCTGGAGTATGGCGCAGAGTGGCCGGTCCGAGGTTCTACGACACCGGCGCGGCGTGGGGTAGGATGCGGTCGTTCCACTCGGGGTGGAAGGCTTCCGGTTCGATCTGCACCCGCCGGAGTTCGTCGTCG
>JAJYVN010000305.1:0-2995 GCA_021791995.1 Bacillota bacterium | reverse complement strand
GTCGCTCACCACGATCCCCGTCGGGTACGACCTCTGGTCCAGTTGGCAGTGCACCTTGAGCCCCGTCGCGGTCCTGGTATGCGCGATCACGTTGGCGATGACCTCGTATGAGCTCAAGGGCCGCCCCCGCGTGTTGGTGCTGATGTACGAGAACAGACGGTGCTCCACCTTTATCTCTACCGGCCGCACCTCGATGCTCAGACCGGTGGCGTCGGCCCCGACGCTGCAGTTGCGTCTGCCACAGGCGGGTGCGCGGGTGATTGCTGCCCCCGCCATCTGCGGTGATCAATTGTTGCTTGGCCCCCGGGGTAGACCGCCCGGCCCAGGATGGTCCACCACGTCTCGATGCTATGGACGGCGAAGACGGCCGTGTCGTGATCGGTGCCGACTGTCACCATCGCCTCATTGCGGGTGAGGTCATGGACGCCGTGCGGACTGACCTTGCCCAGTTCGGTGGGGAAATCGTGCATCTCCACCGCTTCGGGGTGCTTCTCCGGTTGCCACTCTCGTCCGCCGTTTTTGAAGTTGCCGACAACTTCCTTTTTCCTTGTGTCGATCGCGATGACCGGCTGTCCGTTGCTCTGGTATGCCTGAACATCTGCATTAATGCGTCGTAACTGGACCACATTGGAACGCTATTGGCTCTAAAGAGGTGAAAAGATCAACATAGCGGCCTCCCGCCACAGATCACCGCGCCCGAGTTGCTCGTCGTTGAGCGCTAACACGGGAATTGCGCCACGCACAGCGTTAGTGCAGAAGACTTCCTCTGCTCGGACAAGATCGGCGACCACCAGATTAGCTTCGGTGACCGGATGCCCAGCGATGCACCCTGCCGCTAGGAGACGCCCGCGAGCGATGCCGGGGAGGAGATTACTCCCCATGGCACGGGGTGTATAAAGATGACCTCGAATCGATAGGAACAGGTTCGTAATGGTCCCCTCGGTCAGCAGGCCCTCTTTCGTCACCCAGATCGCCTCCTCGCATCGCCGGGCTTTGGCATACTCCATTGCCGCTTCATGAGTAGAACGCAAGGTTGTTTTGTGCGCCCGGAACGGGATGGAAGGCTCTAACAGTGGAACGCTGCAAGCCCGCCAGCCCTCCAGGCAAGGAGGAACGGCGCGGGCATCCATGCGGATACCCTTGCTGTTTGCGATGAGCCGAACGGCAGCCGGACCGGTCACTCCAGCAGCACACAATGCAACGTCACCCGCCGACGGCAAGACAGCGGGCAGGGGAACGCCGAGGGATTGGGCAGATACCACCAACCGGTGCCGGTGAAGTGGCCAAAGAGGGACACGGCCTTCCTCCACTCGTACGGTTTCGATGAGGCCTATGTCTACCCCCATGGCACGCCCAGGGCACGGAGCGGCCCCGCTGCTTTGAGCCGGGTTTCAGCATACTCACGACGAGGGTTGGAGTCGATCGTTATGCCACCGCCTGTTCCATAACGGCACTCTTCCCGCGTCGTCTCAAATGTACGAATTGCCACGTTCCACTCGAGATCCCCACCGTCGTCGCAGAAACCAATTGTGCCTGTATATAAACCCCGCCGATCGGCCTCCAAACCACGCAACAATTGCACCGCCCGTTTCTTCGGTGCTCCGGTAATCGAGCCCCCAGGGAGCATTGCGCGCAGCAGCCGACCCGCAGGGCACCGGACGTTGGCTGCAACCGTGGCAACTAAGTGCACCAATCCGGGGTGAGACTCAACGCCGAACATGTTCCGCACATACACACTGCCAACACAGGCCACTTGGCCGAGGTCATTACGCTCCATGTCGACGATCATGGCCAACTCCGCCCGCTCCTTTGGATCATCCACCAACATACGGGCTTCCCTAGCCGGACGCGTTCCCTTGATCGGGCGAGTCCATGCATGTTCACCACGACGTTGAATGAGTAACTCAGGCGATGAGGATAGGACCCAATGCTCTCCGTGACGCATGATTGCTGCGTATGGCGCGGGATGGAGCGAAGAAAGACGAGCGTAGGCGGCCGCCGGATCATTCAATCCGTCCAGATGAATGCGATAGGTAAGATTTGCTACGTAGACATCCCCGGCCTCGATCCAATCTTGAACCACGCGGACCTGTTCAACGAATGCGATCTCACTCGGACCATCCTCCAACACTCTCGGTACCTGAAAGGTGGCCGACGAGCTCCGCGATGGGGAACCTCTCAAACGCGACGCCAACCTGTGGGCAGCAACTGCACCCTCGGGTCCACGGCCAACCGCATAGGCCCTATTCAGAGCATGATCAAACACCAGTGCCGCAGGGTAGTGACCAACCGCCGTTTGACCACCCTCCTCAGCAAAGCCCAACGCGCTCAGTGCGGCTTCATACGATATGAATCCCGCCCAGCCTCCGGCAAAACCGAACGGGCCTGCGCCAGCCTTGCCTGCATCCGCATCGAGAACCGCCCAGAGACCATCTGCTGACCGAACAACGCAATCTGGATCGATCATTACAAGCGAGACGCCCTTCGTCGCCCGGCGATCAAACCAGCAGCCCGTCTCGACCTCCTGAAGTTGGTGCAAGCACCACTCCGCGTCTGGAGGCGAGCCGAGGTCCAACACCGTGATCCCACCCGTCGTACGCTCCATATCGCGGAGATTGTATCTCGTTTCGCAATCCCGCATCGCATCCACGGCCGCACTCATCTCATCGAGTTGACCACCGCAGCCAGACACAAACTACGTACTTCCCATCAAACGTTTACCGGGCGTATGCTCGTATCCGGGCCCGCGGTGGATTGCCCGCCCTACCGTTTCATGCGCTGTGCGGCACTCATTTGTATCGATCCGATTGGCACCGGCACGCCGCTGCCAGTCGTCAACAAGGGTATTGGGCATGCGAGCTACGCTTTCGCGGCGGACCAATACGACCACATGCTCCCCAGGGATTCAACTGTTAACCAACTAGATCTACGTCTAACGACAGATATGGTATACTGAATGAATGAAGTTACGTACATGGGCGAAGGAGCAGGGCAT
>JAJYVN010000001.1:48768-75649 GCA_021791995.1 Bacillota bacterium | reverse complement strand
CGAGGCCGCCCATGAGGGCGAACATGATGCCCGATGCGAGATCGGTCAGGGCAATCTCTCTTCCCATAAGCTTCGCGTATCGAGGGCCACGCGTCAGCCAACCCCGTTGCCCCAGACGTAGCCGCTCCCACAACACCGCCGAGAGCAGCAGCGGGAAAATCATGCCGAACACGTAGGCAAAGCCGAGCCCGGCCGCGCCGACCACGGACGATGCGAGCGCGGTGATGGCGACAACGCCGACGAGTACGGGCGCACAGCACGAACTCGCTATGCCCGAGACGACTCCCAAGGTGAACACGCCTGCGAGACCGTGGCGGCTACGGCCCAACGCCCCGAGTCCGGGCATGGGCAGCATGAAGCTTCGCCCGCTGAGAATGTAGAGTGCAAGCCCCAGCAGGATGGCGCCGACAAGGCCGAACACCTCACGGTGATACGTCGAAAGAAACGTGCTCAGGGCGCCGACCCCCAGCACAATCGGGAGCAGTACGGTGGCTACGCCGAGCGCGAACATGCCGGCCACGGCCGCAAGGCGCAAGCCGCGCTGCGGCAGAGCCGCAGCCACGAAGTTCGGTAGCACGGAGACGACGCAGCATGGCGCGAGAAGCGCGAGAATACCGCCCAAAAAGGCTGCGGTCAGCGAACTACCGTAGACGAGGGCGTTCACCGTGCAATCGCCTCAAGACGACTGCGAAGCTTCGCGCCGGACACCCGCCCGTAGCCGAAGAACTCCCCGGCCACATAGATCCCCGGCGGGAACATGATGCCATCGCGCTGCGCCAGTTCCTGGCCACGGGGCGAGAGGAGTGGGAGTTCGGACACCGACAGCGGGAAGTCGGCCGCAAGCCGCGTCAGGACCTGCCTTGCGAAGTCGCAGAAGTGGCAACCGGGCGAGGTGACGAGGAGTACTTCGACCTCTCTCACGATGCCCTCCCGAGCCGCTCCAAGGCGGCCAGCACATCCGGCATGGGAACGCTCATCTGCACGAGGGAAAGACGCCGCCAAAGAACATGGCCGGTCGGTCCGATGATGAAGATGGAATGGCGGTCAACCGGACCCATGTACATTCCTCCCGACAGGTTGAAGACCCCGAAGGCACGGCCGAGAGCGGCCGAGCCGTCCGCGAGGATCGGGTAGCCCAGCCTCAATTGCCGAGCGAGAGAGACCGACTCGGACAGGGGATCGACGCTGGCCGCGACCACGCGCGCCCCGAGTCGGCGAATGGCCGGTAGCGCCCGCTGCAGCTCCACGAGCTGCGTCTGACAGGCCCCTCAGGTTGCCCCTTCGTAGAAGAAGAGCACCACAAAGTGGCCGCGAAACGCCGCAAGCGATATGCGTCCGTGCGAGGTCGACGCCAAGGCCATGGCCGGCACCCTACGGCCGATCGGGGTCGTGTTCAGACGACCCGGAGGCTGGCCGTGGGGCACCGCCCGGGATATGGCGATTCCGCCGATGACGACGGCCGCCACAACCACTGCAGCCCAGGTGACCCAGTCAAGGCGCGGCCGGGCAGCAGGGGGTGTGTTCTTCCTCTTGCCACGAACAGGCACAGCCAGAGGCCTCCCGGTGGACATACTAAATGACGCCACTGTGGTCCGTGAAACGTCCAAGTAGCGTCTACGGTATAGCCCCGATGTGAAGCCTTGGTGTCCGCGGCATAAAGTTTATGTAAAGGCAGACGTGGCGCATGAAGGCAACTTGTTCTCGATGGAAGCCAGCGCCACGGGCAAGTCATGGGAGCGGGACCGGGTTCAAGCGCCAGTTCCGGGCGCCAAGATTCCGCCATCGGGGCGTGCGGACAGCAGCACAAGGCTGGCTTAACAGTTGGAACCACGGCGGACGAGGCAGCGCGGCCCGTCGTGTGTTCTGTACGATGTGCAAAGCAGCCTTTGGCGAATAGGTGCCGCTATAACCGGCGGACACGTTTGCCGGGCTCGTCGACCAGCAGTCGGACCTTGTTCCTTCCTCGTTTAGGGCCGCACGGTGATCGCCTGGCGCCCGAGCTGGATCCAAGACCGGATGAACTGGGCCCGGTTCACTGGCTCTGCCTTGGCCCCCGTCAGGGGATTGTTTACGAACAGTTGCGTGCTGTCGTAACCGACGATCAACACGGCGTGCTCGTACGGGGTGGCGTGCACCGGTCCCTCCGGGCTCTGCCACGTTACCCAGTAGTTCGTGGGTGCAAATGTTGTCGTGGTCCACGCCTCGACGGGAGTGCCCCGCGCCACCCACGCCAGGATCGCGCTAAAATGCTCGCCCGTAAGATCCACGGCACGGCCGGGGAGGATGTGGTTCAGGAACTTGAACATGGGTCCATGGTAGATGCCGTAACCGTCGTACTTCTTGGTCACTTGGCCTACGAAGCCGACGTTGGGGTTACCCCAATACTTGATGGTCCAGCCCGAGCCCGTGATGCGTTTGGTGAGATCGACGGGCATCTCTTTGGCGAGGGTGACCTTGGAGTAGGGGTGGCCCACCGCCGTGAGTAGCATCGCCAGGCTCGTAACCTCGCATCCGTTCGGGAGCTGCGGGTATTGGTCCTTCGGCGCAACGTTGATCAGAGCCGCCGTGGGAAGCGTGCCGACCGGCACCTGGGGACGATCAACAGGTGGCGGCGTCGTGACGAAGCCCGCTTCCTTCGTCCCGCGACCGAGACCCGGATGTCCCAAGGACGGCAGGGAGGTCGAAGTCGATACGGGAGCGGCCGCAGGCCCGCTTGATCCGGATTTGAGCCGCAGAAGGCGGCGCACGCTCGGATAGAGCACTTGGCGGCCCAGGCTGCCAACCCCGAAACCAGTGGCAAGGCAAAGGATCCCGAAAAGCAATACTCCGTGTACGGGCCGCCAGCGTCTGCGACGACGGCGTTGCGCCATAGCTCACCTCATACCCATTGGCATATGGTTGCAGTCCCCCGTCTCCGGGTGTACGGCAACACAAGGTGAATCAAATGTCCTTGATCCAGGGGTCCTTAGAACCGGAACACTGTACCAGCAGTATCCCTCCTGTGGGCCAAGGCGACCTGCACCAACTCGACGAGTCGGAACTCGGGAGACTCGCAGGCTTCGTCGGCGCGCTTGCCGATCCCATCCGGCTGCAGATTGTCAACCTGCTCAGCCAGCGTGGTGACCTCTCTGGTACTCGACGACTTCGGGATTAGCGCCGCTGAGCGCGACGGAAGGGCGCCTGCTTCTGGAGGTGGTCGACGACCGGTCGGAGCGCAAGTCGACGGTGGTGGCCAGCCAGCTACCCATAGAGGACTGGCACGGGCTGATCGCGGACGCGACCGTGGCCGACGCGATCCTGGACCGCTGGGTGCACCGGGCGCACCGGATCACCTTACACGGCGACTCACTGCGGCGCGTCCAGGCGCGCCAGGAAGTGGGTGACGGGCCGAGAGGTATGGACCCATACCTCGGGGCGCGAAAAGGGGGAGCGGGATGCGGTCCGGTGACAGCCGCACGGTGCGATGGACGGTTCACGTAACCCGGCGAGAGTTCGAGCTGCTGGAGATCCTGCGCAGCGACTGGTCGGGGCGCGCGGCCCGGCAGGAGGACGTCCAGAGCCGGGCGGAGCTTCTGTTGTCGCTTGTCACATGGCTGTTGGAGGACGATCCGGCGGTGGCGAGCCTTCCGCGCGTGGCCCAGGCATGGCAAGCAGTCCTGCGGGAACTGTGGCTGGCCGACGACCACAAGCGCGGGTGGCGACGATCGAATGAGGCAGAGCGCCGATAGCCCGGCAAGGAGGTAGATCGAGCGTGCGGGGCGTGGACATGACGGGCACGTGGACAGTGCCGGCGCTTACGCGCCTGGGACAACGCCGGAGCGGCGTTGCCCCCACTTCCCACCGGCCCTTGGACAACGCTTCGCCTTGCCCACATGCCCCCACCCCCGGCGGCGCCGTTCGCTACGCTCTTGGGAACTCACGACACCGAGAGCGGGCGCCACCGCCAGGGAGATGACGGCTTCAGAGCGAACGTCCCGCACAGCCGGCGTCACCGACCCACGGCCGCGTCCACCTGGCCGAACTTCAACCGGAATCGGTGGCTGACGACTTCTCGGAACGGGTGGCCGAAGTGACCGGAATACGCACGCTGGCAACGAACAACCTCCTCGGCCGCCTTGGACACGTGGCGACCTACGTGAATGGCAAGCTCTACACGGGCCAGCCGGCCGAAATCCCGCTCTCAGCGCACCTACAGATAACCCTTGAGCTAGGTACACCTGTTGTCACACCGCCCAAGTACGTCTTTCCAGCCGGCCTGTAGTTTCCTCTCCTGCAGACCCAGACGTCAGTCCTTTGTGGGGCGACACAAGTGGCGCACGTTGACTCATCACCATCGCCTTTGGTTAATACCAAACTCCTACATACCGTGCTTGACGCCCTTTGCTACGAGCACATAGTTGACCGGATACGACGTCAGGAAGCCCACCGCCATGGAGGCCTGCATGTCCACCAAATGGCTACCCACCAAACCCATGCCGCTCATGGCCGCGCCCGCAGTCAAGATGTAGAACGCGGGAATCTGCCCCACCAGGTACGCCACGATGGTGTAGAGATCGGCCTGAAAGGCGATGCCCAGCGACTGTGCAAAGCCGATCCTGCGCTCGGCCATCACCGGCAGTGCCTGGAACACAAAGAGGCCGAAGGCAAAGGCGAAGACCGCACCCAGAAAGAGCTCCTTGCCCATCCCGACCGCGCCGAGCCAACCAAACGCCGCAAGTACCATGGCCGTCAGGTCACCGAGCGCGCAGCCGGCCATGCAGTGCGTCGTCGACCGCATGGAGCGCACCCACAGGGGATCGCGCATTCTGCCTAAGGCGTGGATGCCTCCATGCGCGTGGCCAGGCACGGGCGTCACACGGCTGGGAAGCACCGGCCTCGCGCGAACGTACGTGTACCGCACGCGCCGGGACAGGAGCACGTAGGACAAAACCCCGAGGGGTCCGAAGTAGAGGGCCATCAGCGGCCACACCGCGTTCATGATGGGCATGTCCCGATTGGGATGCCGCAGGACGTCGACGGCAGTTACCGTGAAGCTGACGGCCACGAGCCCGAGCCAGACCGCCAGCCCCGCCGACATGGCTCTTCGCCTCCTTGGCAGCATCGCCGCGTATGCCCCGGTGAGGAGACGCAGAAGGCACTTCGCAGTGCCTTCTCTCACCCGCGTCCTAGCTGTTGCGCTTCAGGTACTGGTCCGGGTTTGCCAAGAACCGGTTCTTGCACCCCTGGGCGCAGAAGTAGTAGGTCTCGCCCTCGTGCTCCGCCTTGATCGTCGCCTTGGTCTCGTCCACGTTCATGTTGCACACTGGGTCCTTCGCCATGGTGACTGCCTCCTCGAGGTTTGCGTTGGGACGCGCCGGACGACTCCCACGTGCCGGCGCGCCCTCCTACTCCATCGTCGGGCCGGTAGCACCCGTGAGGTACGCCTCGGGGTGCGCCTCGAAGTCCTCGCGGCAGGCGGTGTTGCAGAAGAAGTAGGTCCGGCCCTCGTACTCCAAGCGGTCGGCCTCCTCCCCGATGATCACCGTCATCTGGCACACCGGGTCGACAGCGGTCAGGTAGCGCTCCGGGTCCGCGTCGAACTCCTCCTTGCATACCGGATTGCAGAAGAGGTACGTCTTGCCCTCATAGGTTGACGATCCCGCCTCGCTTCCCGGCGCCACGAGCATGCCGCACACCGGGTCGATCTCCTCTTGACTGGCGGTGTCGCCCGGCTCCGGGGTAGGCTCCTCCAGGCGCGACGTCTCGGTGCGCGCCTCCTCCTCGGCCCAACGCTCCTCCGTGCGGGTAAGCCCGCGCATGGGGTTGTAGCGGTTCAGCAGGGCGGAGTTCGTGGTGACGAACACCGAGGAGAAGGCCATCGCCGCGCCGGAGAGCACGGGCAGGAGCAGGTTCAACCCGGCCACCGGGATGAGAACCACGTTGTAGACGAACGCCCAGAAGAGGTTCTGGCGGATCTTCCCGAGCGTGACCTTGCTCAGCCGCAGGGCAGCCACAAGGCCGCGCAGGTCGCCGCTCATGAGGGTGATGCCGGCGGCGGCGATGGCCACGTCCGTGCCGGTGCCGATGGCAACGCCCAGGTCGGCCGTGGCGAGGGCCGGGGCATCGTTGATGCCGTCGCCCGTCATAGCCACCACGCGGCCCTTGGCGCGTAGATCGGCAACGACCGCCGCCTTGTCCGCTGGGAGGACCTCGGCGATCACTCGGTCCGGTGCGATGCCCACCTCCGCCGCCACGGCCTCGGCGACGCGCCGGCTGTCGCCGGTAAGAAGGTAGACGGCGTAGCCGGCCTTGGTGAGTGCCTCGATGGCCTCGGGCGCCGTCTCCTTCACCGTGTCCGCAACCGCCAGGACCCCGGCCGGCCGGCTGTCCACCGCCACGTACAGAGGGGTCTTGCCTGCGCGCTCGAAGGCCTCCCCGACCTCGCGCAGGGTCCCCGGATCGGCGCCCGCTTCAACGAGCGCCGACAGACGACCGACTCTCACTTCCCGTTCGCCGACACGGGCCCGCACCGCCTTGCCGGCGATCGCCTCGAAGTCCTCGGCCGCAGGTACGGAACGCTTGCGCTCGCGCGCTGCCGTCACCACGGCCCTTCCAAGTGGGTGCTCGGAGTATGCCTCGACCGCCGCGGCCACGTCTAGGAGCTCCTCTTCCGACATTCCCTCGACTGCCGCAATGTCGGTGAGCGTCGGCCGGCCGCGCGTCACCGTTCCCGTCTTGTCCAGCACCACGGTGTCGACGCGGCCCGCCGCCTCCAGGTACTCGCCACCGCGGATGAGGATGCCGCGCCGAGCGCCTACGCCGGTGCCCGCCACGATCGCCGTTGGGGTGGCGAGGCCGAGGGCACAGGGGCAGGCCACCACGAGCACGGCCACGGCCGGAATGAGGGCCGCGCCGGCATTGCCCGTAATGAGGAGCCAGGCCACAAAGACGACGGCCGCAACGGCGATGACGATCGGTACGAAGATGGCGGAGATGCGATCGACCAGATGCTCCACCGGCGCCTTCTGGGCCTGCGCTTCTTCCACGATGGCGACGATCTGGGAAAGGACCGTGTCGCGGCCCACCCGCGTCGCCTTCATGCGCAGCATGCCGCTCTGGTTGAGCGTGGCGCCGACCACGCTGTCCCCTGCCCCCTTGGAGACCGGAAGCGCTTCGCCCGTGAGCATCGACTCATCCACGCTGCTACGTCCCGAGAGCACCACGCCATCCGTGGGGACGGTCTCGCCTGGACGCACCACGAGCTCCATGCCGGGCTCGATGTCCTCGATGGGGGCATCGTGCTCCCCATTCTCGTCGACGACGTGCGCGACGCGCGGCGCAAGACCGACCAGTTGGCGAATCGCCGACGAGGTGGCGCCTTTGGCCCGTGCCTCCACGAGCTTGCCAAGCGATACAAGGGTGAGGACGATGGCGCTTGTGTCGAAGTAGGTGCCGACCCGCGCACCCGTGACGACGGCACCGACGCTGTAGGCGTAGGCGGCCGAAGTGCCGAGAGCCACGAGGACGGACATGTTGGCGTTTCGGTTCTTTAGGTTGTGGTACGAGTCGACGTAGTAGAAACCGCCCACGTAGGCCTGAACCACCGTGGCGAGGGCAAGCTGGAGCCAGCCATTCGACAGGGCAGCAAAAGCGCCGCCTTGCACCCCGAGGACGCTGCCCACAAGCCAAACGCCGAGCGGCAGCGATACGATGGCGCCGGCCCAGAAGCGGCGCGCCCACGCCGCGATCTCCGCTTCCCGTGCGGCCTGGGTCGCATCGCGCTGGGCCCCGAGCTCGCGCGTCCCGACGCCCCACTGGCGCAGGAAACGCCGAAGCTCCGGGGCTGCCACGGTATCCGGCACGTACGTGACCCAAAGGGTGTTGGTCGCCCCCTCGTACCGCGCCTTCACCACACCGGGGACCCCCGCGAGGCGGTCGACCACGCTTGACGCGTTCTCGGGCATCTCCTCGAGTTCGAAGCGCACCGAATCCGTCACCGCTCGGTAGCCGACGTCCTGGATCTTGGCGAGAACGCTATCCAGGTCGGCACGCCTAAGATCCAGACGCACGACGGCCTTCTCGGTGCCGAAGTTGACGGCGGCGGCCTCGACCCCTTCGAGGCCCTTGACGCCCTTCTCGATCCGCAGGGCGCACGAGGCGCAGGTCATGCCGGTGATGCCGATTTTGAGTTCCATTTCGGTATCGGGCGCTTGGCCTTGAGGTCTCTGGGATACGGCCAGTTCTCTCACCCCCGCCTCTAGGACTGGGCCTCCGACCGTGCGTGGCACGAACATACCGGCGACGTGCCCGCTTTCGGCGCGGTCTCACTGGCCGGTCCGCCATGCCCGTTGATGAGGCTCTTCTCGTAGCGCAGGGCGCCAAGCAGTTCGTCGATGATCTCCTGACCCATGCCTCGCCGGACGGCGTCGGAGACGCAGGTGGACAGGTGGTTGCGCAAGAGGATCAATTGGACCGCCTCCAGCGATCCCTGCACCGCTGCCACCTGCTTCATGACGTCGACGCAGTACGTGTCGTTCTCGGCCATGCGCCGTACGCTATCAAGATGACCGGTGGCGCTCTTGAGACGTAGGAGCAGTTCCGCCTTAAGCTCGGGTATCACTCGTGCCCAACCTCCGTACCCCCTCCCCTGGAGGGGTGGCAAATCCACCGCAAGGGTGCCACGTACGCACCCAAGGCGTCAAGAGGTGCGAAGCCGCCGCCATGGCGCCCTCTGACCCAACGTCGACGTCGTCAAAACGGCTACGTAGGCCGCCATGGCAAAGATGAACCCGATGGCCATGGTGAACGAGAGGGCATCATTCTGACCGGACATGACAAACGACATCCCGCCATAGGCGGCTACGAACAGCGAACCAAGCCCAACGCCCGCAAACGTAACCACCACTGCCCCAAGCTCGGACCGAGTCACGATAACGACCAACGCCATACCGAAGAGCACGAGCAGCATGCCGAGCAGCATGTGTACGATGAAGGCAGGATTTACCCCCGGCCCCATCATCGCGCCCGCCCCGGACATCATCGAACCCGGCGTACCGAAAGACACCTGCGGTATGGACACAAACAGGTTGACGTACATCCCGAGCACAAACTGCACAGACAAAGCGCCTGCCATGAGAACCGCCAAGTTACGTACGAGCGTTGTCCGATCCATCAGCCCAAGCCCCCCTTCTTTGCCACCTAGGATTCTCGGCAGTCTGGCCGTCATGTGTCCGTTGCCCCGCGTTTGTCTCCATCTCTGGGCTCTATTGGGCAACACTCCATGCCATTCGCTTGCGCCGACGCCGGACCGCATTGCGCGCCCGCGCGGCCAGCGGCCATGAGGCATCGTACCTGCGCCGGTGCTACGCTAGGTCCATACCATCGACACATGCCGGAGAAGGGGACGCGATGGCCAAAGTTCTGGTCGTAGACGATGACCAGGATGTACAGTTGGTGCTCGCGCGCTACCTGGAACGCGACGGGCATACGGTCACATCGGCTCTGACGGCCCAGGAGGCCCTTGCGAGCCTGGGACCGGCAGGCGGCGTCGGCGCTGCCATCCTGGATCTCACCCTTCCGGACATGGACGGTCTCCAGGTCCTGTCCCGCATCCGGGCCTCCCTCCCTGAACTGCCCGTACTCGTTCTGACGGCCCGCGGCGATGAAGGGGACCGGATACTGGGTCTCGGTCTTGGTGCGGACGACTACGTGGTGAAGCCCTTCTCTCCGCGGGAGGTGTGCTTGCGCATAGCCGGACTCCTCCGGCGCACGAGGAACGCCGCGGCGGGTGACGACAACCCCATCCGCTTTGGGTCGATTGAGCTGCGCATGGCCGAACATAGGGTCATCGTGGGCGATCAAGACATCGAACTCACGCCCAAGGAGTTCGAGCTGCTACACATGTTCCTTCGGAATCCTCGCCACGTACTTTCGAAGAGCACCATCCTGACCGCCCTGTGGCCGGAAGGCTACGTCTCCGACCATGTAGTCGATGTTCACCTGGCCTCGCTCCGACGCAAGCTTAGGGGTGCGCTGGAGATTGCGAACGTTCGCGGCGTAGGCTATCGGGTCGGCGGCGATCTTTGATGTGGAGCACGCTGCGCACGGGCTTCCGGCACCTCGGCACCCGGCTGCTTCTCAGCTACCTTGCGGTCATCCTTGTGGCGGCGATCGCGGGCATCGTGGCAGCCCTTCTTCTTCCCGTTACGCGATATCAACAACTCATGCTCGAAATCATGCATCCACCGCGCAACACCTCGGTCGTTGCTATGGACGCCGTTGTTGCCCGAGCCATCACGCAGGCCGTTATCTGGCACGTTACTCTGTCCCTCGTGGTGGCCGTCGTCGTATCCATCGTGCTGGCCAGTTACGTCAGCACTGCGCTGGCATCGTCCATCGAGCGCATCAAGGTGGTCAGCGGCTACCTGGCCACGGGTCACTACGATGATCGGCTGCCTGGAGACCCCATAGCCGAAATCAACGAACTGGAATCCAATTTGAACGCGCTGGCGCGGGCCCTGGGGCAGAGGCGTGACCGCAGGAAGCTAGCCATAGCCAGTGTCGGCCACGAGCTTCGCACGCCGCTGACCGCCCTTCGCGCCTACCTGGATGCCGTGCGTGACGGGGTGCTGCCGATGAACACGGACGTCATCGACCGGCTCGACTACGCGGTGCTGCGCCTGGAGCGCATGGCGGCGGACCTGTCCGCCCTGGCGAGCGTGGAGGATGGCAGCGCCTTGGCACTTGACCTGCAAGTGGTCAATCTTCGGGAGATTGCAAACAAGGCCATGCAGGCCGCTAAAGGGGCCAGTGAGAGCCGCGGCGTGCGTCTGATGCTGCGTGGATCCTCGGACGAGGTTCTCGTGCGCTGCGACCCCGTTCGATTGGGCGAGGTTCTCGACAACATGGTAGGCAACAGCTTGGCGCATACGCCCGCCGGACGCACCGTGACGATCGGCGTTGAAGCCGTGGACGTCGCCAATGCGAGAGTGTGGGTCGCCGATGAAGGCGAGGGAATCCGTCCGGAGGACCTCCCCCACGTAACTGAGCCCTTCTTCCGAGGGGCGCGCGAATCGGCCGGGCATACGGCCCGGCCCGGCATGGGACTCGGATTGGCCATCGCCGACCGCCTCGTCAAGGCCATGGGAGGGACCCTCACGGTTCAGAGCGAGGGTCCGGGGCGCGGGACCGTCGTTTCGGCCTACCTGACCCGTGTGCGCCCAGACTCCTCCAAAGAAAGGTCTTAACGGTTTCTTGACAGTCTCTTGCTCACTTCTTGACGCCGAGTTGAGCGGACCCAGGACGCACGGTGGCTATCCTGGGTGCGGGGGGAATCGGACATGATGTGGGGCTATGGGGGAACAGGATCCTGGATGTGGTTCGGACCCATGACCATGCTCGTGGTCGCGGGGCTGATCGTCGGCGGACTCACCATGGTTCTGCGTACGTGGTGGGCGCCGACAAGATCGCACGCCGAATCGACTCCTGCCCTCGACATCCTGGACAGCCGCTACGCCCAGGGTGAGATCACCCGAGACGAGTACCAGCGCATGCGCCAGGAACTTCTCGGCCTCTCGACGCCAGGAGAGGGAACCCGGGATCGGGGGGAGTGACACCATGAAGTGGGGGCTGGGCATTGGCCTTGGCGCCTTGACTCTGGGACTCGTCGGCGCCTACCTGATCGGCGCAAACGGCATGTTGGCATGGGCCCGAGGATCTACCTGGGGCGCGGCGAGGGCGGGCTACTACAACGGCTGGAGCATGATGGGGCCGGCACCCTACGCAACAGGTACCGTTACGTCCGCGAGCGGGATGCGCCTGGGCGATACTGTACCCACCGATGCGAGCGTGGACCGTAGGACGCGTACGATCACCTTTCACACCCAGGCGGTCCACCTTACCGTGGTGATGAGCCCGATGAATGAACCGGACCTCACCTTCCGCATCGCCGGTCTTGTGAATCCCGCGGTCGTCGTGCCCAGCGGGGCCAAGGTGGTGGTCACCGTCGTCAACGCGGACGCGGACATGTGGCATAACTGGGCACTCACGCCGGCACAGCCGCCGTTTCCGTACATGGCGATGATGGCTTCGGGCATGATGTTCGGCGGCATCGCCTCGGTGCCCTTGCCGCCGGCCACCAGCACCAAGATGCCCGTGAACTCCGTGTCCTTCACCGCGCCCGGGGTGGGCACGTACACATACCTGTGCGATACGCCAGGCCATGCGGAGAAGGGCATGTACGGCGTCTTCAAGGTGACCTAGCTACTACCCCCGCTCGCCATGGTCCCTCGAGCATGCCGCGGCTTCGATCGTCCGGAGTGCTGCACACGCTAGGCGGCCATTTCGTGCGCATGGGACGCCTTCGAACGGGAGCAAACTACTCTCTGGGAGGTGACACCGCATGCATTGCTGCTGCTCCAGTTGCGATTCGGGGCACTGCCAGCAGGGTTGTTCCTGCGGGGCAAGTTGTACCTGCGAGACCTGTGGTTGCAAGAAACACCACCACGGCTGACAGGCCCAAGTGTCAGAAGGGGCACCCGGCGTACGCCGCGTGCCTCTTTTCGCTCCGGCGGCGGCCGTTGCACCTGGGCTACAGCCAAGGACCCCACTGTCCGCCGTGCCATCCAAACCATAGCGATACGACGCCCGACAGGATGAAGGGAGCCGCCATCCACTGGGACCTGTTTTGAAAGGGCCTTGCCATCCAGCCGAACCGGGATGTCAACACACGGACGACGGTCGCATTCACCAGCCAAAAGGGCACAAACAACCCTGCTGCATATGCAAGAGCAACGGCCGGCCCGGCCATAAGCGACGGAGCGGCGTTCATGGCACTGGCGGCCAGCGGGAGGCAGCAGCTGCTGGCTGCCCCGGATACCACGCCAAGCCCGTAGGCTGATCCCCCGTGGGAGGGAAGCCGACTTCTCATTGGGAGGACAATTCGCCCACCGCGCCACGCGTCGATACCGAAACCGATAAGCAGTACGGCCTCCACCCAATACACGATGCGATCGAGCCTTGCCACTACATGGATCACGAAGCCGACTCCCAAAGCCAAAGGGACAACGGCCGTGACAAGACCCAATGCGAACCACCACAGACCGTGGCCGTGGTTGGAATCTCTCAACCACAGTGGCACACCCAAAAGCCAGATACTGCAACACGGCACAGCGCGGGCCGCAAGGCCGGCAGCCAACGCGATCCCCAAAGAACCGATGAAGAGGACCAGAAGGCCGTCACCCCTTCGTCGTGCCGGACCGTGCTCGTAGTCTACCGTGCTCCTATAGCGCGGAACAGAGGTATAACCTGACGCGACCACTTGCCGCAGGATCGGCAAACCCCAATTCACTTTCCTTCACGCAGGTAGAACTCAGGCGCCTTCGCCCTCACCCCGCGACTCCAACACCGCCTCCCGACCCTCGTGTACGATGAAGACCACGAGCGCGAGCGCAGCCACCGGGTCGGCCCACCACCAGCCAAAGGCACTGCGCAAAACGAGGCCAACCAAGAGAGTGGCCGCCATATACGCACAAACGACGCCCTCGGCCGCATCGGCGCGTAGGGCGGCGCTCCCGATGCGGTTCGCAACACGGCGCTTATACATGACCAGGACCGGCATGATCACGAACGCTGCGCCGGCGATCAGCATGCCAAAAGGTGACGTCCTCGGAGTGTCGTGGTGCCAGAGTGCCCAGCCGGCATCTATGACGATGTACGCCGCAAGGAGCAAGAGACTCCATCCGACTAGGCCCGCGGCCCGGTGCTCAACCGACTCGGTCTCCTCTTCGTTGCCTCCAGCGAATTCGGCGCGAAGACGCCAGATGAGCACACCGGCGGAGGCCAGTTCCACCAAGCTGTCCAAGCCGAACGCGAGGAGTGAGACGCTCCTGGCACCCATGGCGGTGACGATGCTGCCGACGACCTCGACGATCATCCAGGCGATGGTGATCCATTCGAGGACAATTCCCGCTCGCACGTCAGTTGTGCGGTCACTGGTCAAAACGAAACCTCCTCAGGTACGTCCCCGAGCCCCTGCCTGTTACCAGGGCGCATGCCCGTCCGGCTTGTCGGGCGTCTCCACCTGAATGGTCACGTGGGTGATGCCCAACGGGGCTACAGCCGACTCCACATGATGCAGAACGGCTTGGCTGTCCTCGAGCGTGGCCGTGGTATCTAGTTGGAGGTGGCAGGCCAGAGCGTTCCGACCGCTCGACACGCTCCACACGTGCACGTCATGCACGCTTTTCACGCCCTGCACACCCTGAATCAGCCCCAGGACGTCACCAAGTCGTACACCAGACGGAGCGGCCTCCATGAGCACCGCCACGGCTTCCTTCGTGATCCCCCAAGCGGTCGCGACGATAAGCGCCGAGATGCCGATTGTTACCCCCGGGTCGACCCACGACCAACCCGACAGGGCCACGATACCGGCACTGACAACCACCCCAAGCGACCCCGCGGCGTCGCTCATCAGATGCAACCAGGCACTGCGCACGTTGAGGTTCGAACTGCCACGGAAGCCCAAGGCCAGGAACACGTCGACCGCGATGGCCACACCGGCTGTCACCGCCATGGCCAAGGGCTGCACGGAGACCGGGTGAGCGAAACGGCCCACGGCTTCCCACGCGAGCGCCCCGGCCACGACCACAAGTCCCAAACTGTTGGCCAGGGCAGCTAAGACCTCGGACCGCGCGTATCCGAACGTAAGCGTTTCCGTCGGGGGGCGCTGCGCCTGTCGCCATGCGTACCACGACAGGGCCAGTGCCACGATGTCTGTGAGTGAATGCCCGGCATCTGCCCAAAGCGCGAGGCTGTGGGACCACCAGGCACCCACCACCTTGGCCAGGATGAGGGCGCCGGTAACGATCACGGCACGCAGTAGCGAACGGCCCATGGTCTCGGAAGCTGCGGCCTCGGTTAGATCGCCCATCGTGGCCCCGCCCCTAGTTATGCTGGATGTGGTCGAGCACGAGTTGCAAGACCGCCAGGACGTGAGGGTCCGCAAGTCTGTAGAACACCGTGGTACCGGCGCGACGCGTCGTCACTAGGCGCAGTAGCCGTAGCGTGCGGAGCTGGTGCGACACGGCCGGCTGTTCCAGACCCAAGGCTCGGGAGAGTTCGCACACGCACCACTCGCGTTGAGACAGGGCGTACACGATGCGCGCACGAGTAGGGTCCGCCAAGACCTTGAAAACCTGTGCCACCGATTCGGCAACATCAAGGTTGAGGACGGCCGGATCGCCTGCGGCTGCGGCCAAGCTGGATGGAGCACCGTGGGTCTGCATGGGCAACACGCCCCCGTTCTTATTGTATGCGTGTACAAGCATATTAGCATATTGGCACGACCTTCATCGAAGTACACAGTGCCCGAATCTGACCCGGCGGACGACGTCCACGGCGTGCGTCGCCATGATATTATCCCCCCCGGGGGGATGCAACTTGTCCCGACCTCACCAACGCCAGCCGATGGTCGCCCGCATGGCCCGCGTCGAGGGACACGTCCGCGCCATCCGGACCATGCTTGCGGAGGACCGTGATTGCCCCGACGTGCTCATCCAGTTGGCCGCTGTCCGGTCTGCCCTGGACAGGGTGGCTCGCATGGTGTTCGAGGATCACCTGGATAGCTGCATTGTGGACGCCGTGGAGTCTGGCCAGGCAGAGACGAAGATCGCCGAGATCAAACAGGCCTTCGCTCGATACTTCTTGCCTTAACGACTGGACAACGAAAGGAGTCGCGTCCGTGCACTCGGTTTGGATCCTCATTGCTGCAGCTGCCGGCGTCGCGCTCATCCATGCCATCCTTCCGGATCATTGGATGCCCACCGCCATCGTGGGCCGCGCGGAACACTGGTCAGTGGCGAGAACGGCCCGAGTCGGCGCCTGGACGGCCGTCGGACACGTTGGCGGCTCGCTGCTCCTTGCCTTCGTACTCATCCCCCTGGGCCTCGGGGTGGGCGCCCTGGTCCGCGTGGAAGGGCCCGTGGTGGGTGGCATTCTCGCGCTGACCGGTGTCGGTTACCTGCTGTGGGGCTGGCGACAGCGCCATCGTTCGGGACAGCCTCCGCACCACGCACACGCGCACCCGCATCCTCACCCACATCCAGCCGCGCACGAGGACGGGGACGAACACCTACACGAGCACCGGCATGAGCACGAGCAGGGGCATGAGCACGGACATCAGCAGCCTCATGACCATCTGCGCCCTGACCACGATCGGAGAAAGGCACGAAAGGGCCTGCGCACGTCCCTCTTGATTCCACTCGGTATAGCGGCCTCGCCGGATCCTACGATTCTCCCTGTACTTCTGTCCGCGGGAGCCGTTGGCGTGGGCGCGGCTGTGGAAGTCCTCGCCACATACGTGGTCGTCACGCTGGTCGTGATGACGGGCCTCACCATCGCTGCCACGCTCGGTGGTTTGCGGCTCCAGTTGCCGTGGCTGGAGCGCAACGCCGAGACGGTCACAGCGCTTGTCCTGATCGGCCTGGGCGTCGCGGCCTGGGCAGCCCTGTGACCAAAGGATCACGCCGTCGTCCAAAACGGGCGTCCATCTCGGGAGCCGGGCGCTCGCGGCTCCCGCCCCGGTCGCATGGTTGCCCCATCAGCAAGGAAGGTTGACAACGGTATGTTACGCGGATCCTTATCGTTGAACTTCACGCTGCCACCAGACGATCTGTTTCAGGTGGCACTTAAGTCATTGACAGGATACCCGAGCTGGAGCGTTCGACGGATCAGTCGTTCGGCCAGGGTGGTCGTGGCACAGACACAACGTAGACCGCCATTGAATTTTGGCCGCATCGTAAAGATACAAGTTACCGAAACAGACGCTTCCAGCCAGCCGTTTCAGTCCGTCTGTACGGTGTCCTCGCACCCGGCCTTCTGGATCACAGCCGTGTTAGCTTCGTCATCAGAAATCGAGCAGGATGTCTTCCATCTAATGAATACCGTAGTCGAGCTTGCGAGCCGTCGACGCTAACTGAGGCTTCGCCATAAGGCACGGACGGTGACGCCCTTTCCGCGCCAAAAAATCGTCTCCGGGCCTAGGCCTCGCTCTATTTCCCATTTACCGAACCCCTAAGAAGCACCCACTTCCGAAATGCAACTATAGCCCATACCGCTTCTACAACACCGAAGGGCCATGTTCCAGCAAGCCATCCGTAGAGTGATGATCCCAGGCACGCTACGCCAAAAACAAATGTGAACCACGGAGAGCGAGACTCCAGGGCGTAGAACACCATCATCATGAAGACAACTGTGGCACCGTAGGCGGTCAGTATCAGGTTCCCCTCCCCGACCACGCATAGATTGCAACCTGTCCCTTGCCTCTTCAAGAGAGCGTCCTCGATTCCCGGTTTTCTCTATGTCTTTCGGGTACGGGCGAGTCTGCCTACCCGGGGCCTACGCAAACTCGTCCCTCCCGACTGTGCGCCGGGAGGGACGAGGTGAACGGCATGACACGGTGCTCGAGGTGTCCGTGGGCCTTGGGCACTGGTTCCTTGGTGGAACTGACTGTCGCTCTAGAGAGTTCCTCGGGCGAACCCTATGACCACGATTGCCAGCATGATCACGATGTACCCGCGAAGGAACCAGAACGCCCACTTCACCCACCCCTTCGGCGTGGCCCGAGTCAGGGGACGAAGTTCCCGGATCGTCTGCATTGGCTCCCGGTGCATTCAAACCCCCTCCTTACAGTAGGTGCGGGAACACCACGGTCAGGCCGTAGAGCCCGTTCATGAGGACCAGGAAGCCCACGATGCCGATGGCCGCGACGTTCTGCCATGGCTTGTTCGCGTACTCGCCCATGATCTCGCGGTCGTTCAAGAGGAGCAGGAGGAACAGCATCGCCGCCGGCATGAAGATGGTGGCAACTACCTGCACGGTGAGGTTGAGAAACCCGAGTGGGGCGTGCGGGATGAGGACCGTGGCAGCCGCCAGGGCCACGCTCACGATACCGGGAACATAAAACCGCCAGGCCACCTGGGGAGGAAGGTTGATGCTTTTGGGCCAGCCAAACGCTTCACCGGTTGCCCACGAGGTACTGGCGGTGATCGCGATCGCCGCGATCACACCCGCCTCCACAAGGCCAAGCGCGAAGAGATCCTCTCCCGTTCGGCCAAGGCGGGCGCCCAGCGTCTGCATGATCTGCACCACGCCCACCGGCGAAGTACCCGAGTGGTGGTAGACGAGCGTTCCGGTCAGGACGACGATGGCGAGCGCCACGAGAACCATGGCGGCACTACCCACCGCCGTGTCGACCTGCCCATGGCGTATATCCCGACGCGTGAGCCCCTTGTCGACCACGGAGGACTGCTGGAAGAACAGCATCCATGGGGCGATCGTTGTTCCCAGGTTGGCCAAGAGCACGTACACGAACACAGGCGTGATACCGCCCGGGACATGCCAAGTCGCAAACGCCGATACGACAGAAGACCAGTGCGGATGAGCCATGAGCGCCAGGGGGACGAAGACCAGATTGCCTGCGGCGATGGTAAGCGCGACCCGTTCCCATGTGTAGTAGCGCAACCCGAGCAGCACCGTAAGCACCAGGACGGCGCCACCTACCGCGCTCCAAACCGGTGGCACACCGAGGACGCGCATACCCAGGGTGATGCCGATGAACTCGGTGATCAGGGTGAGGAAGTTGGCCACCACGAGATCGAACAGGGAAAACGCGCCCCAGGCCGCGCCATAGCGGCCCCAAATCATTTCAGCGTGACCGCGGCGAGTAACCGCCCCGAGGCGAACGGTCATCTCCTGCACGACGTAGGCGACCGGACCCAAAAGCACGAGGAACGGCAAGTAGAAACCGATGCCAAACGACGAGCCGGTTTGCGCGTACGTCATGACGCCGCCAGCATCGTTGTCGGCGATCATGACCAGAATGCCTGGCCCTACAAGGACCAGCAAAAGCAGCAGCCTCTGCCACAAGGAACGTTGACGGCGAAGCCCGTCTACCCGCGCCCGGTCGCGCGCACGGATAAGCTCGTCGGTCGCCAGCGCACGTGCCAGGGGCATGGCGAATGGATCCTTTACCACGTCGAACGCCTCCTACTGCCCAGGTAGGAGGTTGACGCTAGGCCCTCAGCGGGTCACGGCCGTCTCCTACCGCGGGTTGGCTTGTGTTCGAGCCCGCCAATGCGGGCGAATGACTACTATCGCCAGCGGTATCCACGGCCGTCCCCCCTTTGGCCCCCGAAAACAAAAGCGCCTTCCGCTCGCGCAGAAGGACGGCTGACCCCTTGGGCCGGCACCCCCTCTGGTTGAGCTTCAGCACGGCACAACGTAATGAGTTCCGAAGAACTCCAGCCACCTCGGAGGAAGCCTTAATCCGGCAACCTCTGGCCTACCCCTTAGGGTCTCTCGACCCGGCAGAGCAGTGGCCTTTGTTTGTGCCGACGCCTCGCCTAACGGGAGCGTCACGCTAGTACTACCAAAGTCAGTCTAGGCGTATCACCGCTTCCTGTCAAGCGTGGACCAGCTTCGGCGCGGCACACTTGCGCCATAGCAATCCATGCACCGCCAGGCGCGAAAGCGGGCAAAATCGCCCGGCAACCGCCATTTCGATTCTGCTCGTTCTCCTCTCCGCCGCTCTCGACGTAGCCGTCACCGGTGCGGCCTTCGGCCGCATACGCCGCCTGGAGCGGCGAGTATGGCGAATCCACACGGGGGCGGATCTGAGCGAGCGCGTTGAGGGTTGGGGATGCGTCGCGCCCGCCATAACTTCCAGCACAGTGGAAGGTTTGAGGTCGGTGCCAAGGAGGTGGCTATGCCACATGGATCTTGAGCTTGTCTACTTCGACGACTGCGCGAACTGGCGTCTCGCAAGGGAGCGGCTGGGGCAGCCTTGGAGATCGTGGACCACCACGACGCGGATGTTCGACTTCGTCTGGTCACAGGCCCCGTCGAAGCAGAGCCCGCATGCACGGAGCGCCCACGATCCTCGTGAACGGGCACGATCCCTTTCCGCCTGCCTCGAAAGACGTCGGTCATGCCGCTTGTACCAGCATGACCGACGTCTGGAAGGTGCACCGAGCGTCTTCGCCTTGGTCGAAGCGCTCCGCTGATCGCTGATCGGGAGAGTGGGCACTGGTCACGGCGCCCGGCCGCAAGCCGCTCGCTACGGCGCCACCCGGAGAGCGCTCTTCCATGCCTGGGCCGCCATCTGAACAGGGTCCCACGGGCTGCTCAGAGGCGGCGTGTAGCTGAGGTCCAGGTCGCTCATGGCGTCGACGGACATGCCGTGGTGCAGGGCGACCGCCACCACGTCGATCCGCTTGGCCACCTCGCTCGGGTAGCTTCCCAGGATCTGCCCTCCCAGGACGCGGCCCGACTGGCGGTCGGCCACGAGACGCAGATGAAGCGCCTGGGCGCCGGGGTAGTACACCTTGTGGTCCCAGGTCGTCACCTTGGCCGTGGCCGCGTCCCAGCCGACCTGCCGCGCCTCTGCCTCGCTCAGTCCCGTGCGGCCGACCACGGTGTCGAACACCTTCACGACCTGCGTGCCGAGCGTGCCTTCGTAGACGCGGCTTGCGCCGAGCGCGTTCTCACCGGCGATGCGGCCCTGCTTGTGCGCGGTCGTGCCGAGCGGCAGGTAGGTGTAGCCGTTCAGGAGGCGGTGCCAGGTCTCGACGCAGTCGCCTGCCGCCCAGACGTTTGGCACCGAGGTCTCCATGCCGCGCCCGACGCGGACCGCCCCCCGGACGCCAAGCTCGAGGCCCAGGCTCTGGGCCAGATCGGTGACCGGCCTCACGCCCACCACGACGAGCACCATGTCGGCGACCCGCGTGAGGCCGGAGGCCGTGCGCACCCGCAGGTGCTGCCGGGTGCGCTCGATCGCCTCGACCCGCACCCCGGCGAGCACCTCCACCCCCTGGCGCCCCATGCGCTCGCCCAGGATGTCGCCCAGGGCCGGGTCGACCGTCGGCAGGACGGCCGGCGCCTGCTCCATGAGCGTCACCGCGATGCCGCGCCGGGTCAGCGCGTCGGCCATCTCGCAGCCGATGTACCCGGCGCCGACGATCACTGCGCGTTCGGGGGCGCGGGTGGCCAGGAAGGCGTCGATCGCGAGGCCGTCGTCCATGCCGTGCATTACGAAGACGCCGTCGTGTTCGATGCCGGGCAGGGGCGGGCGCACCGGCTCCGCGCCGGTTGCGATGACAAGCCGGTCGTAGGGCACGTCGACTTCCCCGTCGGGCCCGACGGCCCGTACCGTCTGCCTGCCCGGGTCGATGGCCACAGCCCGCGTCCTCGCATGCACCTCGATGCCGGCTGCCGCCAGTTCCTCGTGCGTCCGGTGGGCAAGGGTATGCCAGTCGGTGACCTCGCCACCCAGGAACATCGGCAGGCCGCAGATGGAGTAGTTCGGGTAGGCGTCCGCGAGCACCATGGCGGCGTCGACCGTCGGGTCCAGCTCCCGCGCGCGAAGGCAGGCGCTCACGCCCGCATCGCTGCCGCCGATCACAAGAAGTCGGGTCACGGTGGTTCCTCCCCTAGGTGGTAGGTGTGGATGCGGGGTCGAAGGCCAAGCACTACACGGACATCACGACGAGAAGCCCGAGGAGCGTGGCGAGAAGCACCGGGACCGTGAGGACGAGGCCGACCCGCAGGTAGTAACCCCAGGAGATCTTGACGCCCCGCCGCTCCAGCACGTGCAGCCACAGGAGGGTGGCGAGCGAACCGATGGGCGTGATCTTGGGCCCCAGGTCGCTACCGATGACGTTCGCCAGGGCGAGTGCCGTGCGCATCGGCCCCGCTGCGTGAGCCGCGGTGATGGCAAGCGCGTTCACCATAACCGTGGGCATGTTGTTCATCACCGAGGAGAGAAAGGCGGCGAGGTAGCCCGTGTACAGGACGCCTGCGCCGCGTCCGTGGCCGGCTGCCCAGCGCAGGGAATCGCCGAGCACGCGCACGAGCCCTGCGTCGCGCAGGCCGAAGACGACGACGTACATGCCGATCGAGAAGACGACGATGCGCCAAGGGGCATCGCGCAGGAGCTCGCCCACGTGCACGGCCGGGCTGCGCGCCGCCGCCACCAGGAAGACGACGGCCGCGCTTCCCGCCACGAGGGAGACGGGCAGGTGCAGGAACTGGCTTGCGATGTAGCCTGCGAGCAGAAAAGCCAGCACGACCCACGACAGCCGGAAGAGGCGCATGTCGCGGATCGCGGACGCCGGGTCCCTCGGGGCGTCCGAGGCCACGCGCTCGGGCAGGTCGCGCCGGTAGAACAGGTAGAGCGCGGCGATGCTCGCCAGAAGGGCGACCACGTCCACGGGCAGCATGCGGGCCGCGTACGCGGCGAAGCCGATGTGGAAGTAGTCGGCCGACACGATGTTCACGAGGTTCGAGACGACGAGCGGCAGGGAGGTCGAGTCGGCGATGAACCCGCCGGCCATGACGAACGCCAGGATCGCCTTCGGGTCCATGCGCAGCGCCTTCACCTGCTCGTAAACGATCGGCGTGAGGATGAGCGCGGCGCCGTCGTTCGCGAAGAGCGCCGCTACGAGCGCCCCCAGGAGGAGGCTCAGGACGAACAGACGGCGGCCGCGCCCGTGCGCCGCCCGCACCATGTGAAGCGCCGCCCACTCGAAAAAGCCCAGGGCGTACAGCACGAGCGAGATGAGGATGACGGCGACGAACGTGAGCGTAGCGTCCCACACGATGCGTACAACGGCCCCGACGTCGGCCAGGGAGACCACCCCGAGGACGACGGCAAGCCCGCCGCCCACAGCGGCGGGCCAGCCGATGGAGAGCCCACGCGGTTGCCAGATCACGAGCACGAGAACGACGACGAACAGCGCGACGGCCAGCACCGGGTGCAGCACGGGACGAACCCCCAATATGAGCCCTACGTGTCCAAAGCCGGTCCTGGTGCGTTCTTGAACAGCACGTCGGTACGCCTGCCGGCATGGGCGTAGGGAACCTCTTCCCACTCGTAGCTCGCTAAGGTCTCGACCGCGTAGAGTTCGGACGCCGGGCGCACGAGAAGGACGTCACGAACCCAGCGCGACTGCGCCTCCCGCACGGCGTCGATCTCCGCCGCCTCGGCCTTGGCCTCCGCCATCATGCGGGCCTCGCGCTGGGCAAGGTCGGGCGGGTAGACGCCGGGACGCTCCCACACCCGCACGGCGCGACCCGTGGAGATCTGTTGCACGAGATACCACACCCCCGGCTCGTCGCGCACGTCCTGGGTGCCGAAGCGCACCCGTCCCCCGGTGAGGTAAGCGGCCACGTCGCCCAGGCAGGGGCTGTTGCGAGAGAGGACCCGAAGGTCGGTGCGGTCGGCGATGCCATGCGGCTCGAGCGCGTCGAGCGCGAGGCGCATGGCGAACGCGCCGCGAAAGAGCCCGTCGCACGGGTGACCGTGGAACTTCACGAGGTCCTTGACCGTTACGCGCTTGGTTCCCTGCGCGTACCGCCCCAGGCTCGACTCCGTGTCCAGCACCTCGAACACCGGCAGCATGGCGCGGGCCGCCCAGGAGGGCCAGTACCAGTCAGCATGGTCTTCACCCATGGGCACCCCGCTCAAAACGTGAACACCGTGTACCCGTCGCGGGCGTAGCGCGAGAAGGCGTCGCGCGCGAACTCGGAGGCCACGTGCCTTGCCGCCGCGGCATCGCTGAGCTTCCAGTTCTGGAGCTGGTTCTGGCAGGCGCCGACGACGATGCCGGCCTCCGTGAGTTCCTTGATGAGGGCGCTCGCCTCTGGCACTGTGTCCTCCAGGAGACGGACCCCGCCGGTGAACAGGAACACCTCGACGCGCTCGATGCCGTTTTCCGCCCGGGCATCGTGCATCCGCTTGGCGACGTGCAGGCCGCTCGTCACGCGGTCCTTCTGGTCGGCGCCGGCGATGATCACCACGGCGATCTTGGCCATCGAATCATCTCCCTGTTGTGCGTTGGTCGTCATTGCCGTCCGGGTTCGGCCCCGCCGTAGAGTTCCCGCGCGAGGTCGCGAAGCGCGCCAACGCCGCGCACATCCCCCGCCCGCTGGGTCAGGGGAAGGGATGCCACACCCGGAAAGGTCTTTCCGATCGACGCGAGGTGCTCTTGCTGCATCGCGCGGCGGCGGCGGAAAAACGAGTTGGTGCACGCCTCCTCGGGGAGGATCTGGTTGCACACCACGAGGGCCGTGCCGATGCCAAGGTCGTCGAGTTCGCCAGACGCGCGCCTGGCCTCCGCGATCGGCGTCGTCTCGGGGTAGACGATGAGGGCGAACGATGTGCGGGCGGGGTCACGCAGGAGCTGGAGCGCAGACCGCATGCGCTCGGTCTGGGCGGCGTCCACCGCCTGGCTCTCCTCCGAGGTCGATACCTTGGCCTCGAGTTGCCGCTCGTAGTCCATCGGCAGTTCCAGGAGCCGGAGCGTGTGACCGGTGGGCGCGGTGTCGAACACGACGACGTCGTAGGTCTCCCCCAGGAGGTAGTCGAGGAAGCGCTGGAACACGGCCACCTCCTCGGTGCAGGGGGAGGCGAGTTCCTCGCGCATGCGCGCGATCGCCTCGGGCCCCATCCGCAGCGCCGCGTCGTCCAGAACGGCCTGGATGTAGGCAGCGGTCGTGGCCTTGGCGTCGATGCGCACGGCAAACAGGTTTCGGAGACCGGCAACCGGCGCGACCCCATCGCCGACTGCCGTTTCCAGCACGTTTCCGATGTGCGCGGCCGGGTCGGTCGTGACGAGGAGCGTCCTGAGCCCCTGATCCGCGGCCCAGACCGCGGTCGAGCAGGCAACGGTGGTCTTGCCGACGCCGCCCTTCCCGGTCACGAACACGCGGCGCGGACCGGCCGAACTCGGCCGGATCCGGTCCGCGGGCCGCGTGTCCGCCACCTCAGACGACGGCGAGCTCGAAGATGGGAGCAAGATGATCACCCAGCCTTCCAAGCGTGTCGAGGCCGGTCACGTCCGTATCGAGCAGGGGCACCTCGACGATCTGGATGGGCACGCGGCGCGAGAGCTCGGCGATCTGTTCGTCCTGCATCTCGCGCCGGGCCCGAGCAAAGGCGTTGTCGGCCACTTCGGCCGGGATGCGGCCGTTCACCACCGCCATGCACGGAGCGATGCCGAGGGAGACCATCTCCGCGTGGGCACGCTCGGTCTCTTCCACGGCGGTGCGCTCGGCCTGGGTGACGAGGACGACGGCCGTGCGCTCCGGCGACCTGAGGCTCTCAAGCGCCCTGTCGTACTGCTCGCGGGAGGCCGAGAGGGCGTCCGCCGGCCCGAGGCACGTCTGACCCCCGACTTCGGCTGCGGCGTCGATGTGCGAGATCCAGGCACCGGGAAGTTCCAGAAGCCTGAGCGTGTGGCCCGTGGGCGCCGTGTCGAACACCACGCGGTCGAACCCCTGGTCGTCGACACGGGCCACGAACTGGTCGAACGCGGCGATCTCGCTCGTGCAGGGGCCGCTCATCTGTTCGTCGAGACTCCTAAGCACGTCTTCGGGCAAAATGCCCTCAAGCGGCGCCAAGGCACGCGCTTTGTACGCACGCAAGGCGCTGTCAGCGTCGAGCTCCGATGCGAACAGCCCGTCGATGCCCCGCACCGGGACAGGACCTTCCCCGATCGGCTGCTGGAACACGTCGGACACATTGGAGGCAGGATCGGTGGTGACCACGAGCGTGCGTAGCCCCGCCCGTGCGAACCGTACGGCGACCGCGCAAGCGAGGGTCGTCTTACCGACGCCCCCCTTGCCGGAAAGGAGTAGTTGCCTCGCCACGATGTCATCTCCCTCGGCCAGCGTCTTGCCGCCCTAGCTGCAGGAGGTCCCAGGCGCACAACCGCAACCGGGCTTGGCCGATATCGCCGGGGCCTGGGCAGACTGCGAAGGGTTCGCGAGGGCATCGAGACTCGGATAGTGGCCGATGGACACGATGCGCCCATCCACGGAGACCACAGGCAGTGACGCAACTCCGCGCTGCAGCACCAGCCGGTAGACCTCCTGGTTCTGGACGAACGCCTGGGGCTGGCGGGAGAGCTGGTAGCGGGCAACCTGCGCGCCCTGTGCCTTGAGCCCGTCAAGCACGTTCGAAAACGCCACGAGGGCCGGGTCGGGCGCGGGCCCGCACACGCCGCTCGTGCAGCACAGTTCCGGATCGAACACTTCCACCGTCATCGCCGCCGCCTCCCCGCCTTGGTCAGCAGTTGCAGTTGGGACCGCACTTTCCACCCGTGGAGGTGGCCATCGCCAGAGCACCCTCGCCGCTCATGACCTTCGTGGCGAAGCTGTCCATGTTGGTGAGGGCGGTTACCCGGACCGCGCGCGCCACGTCGAGGGCCTCCTGGACTTCCTCCGGCGTAGCGCCGGCACGCTTGGCCTCACCCACGTGGTGTTCCAGGCAACTGGAGCAGCCAGCCGCAAGTGAAGCCGCAACCGCCATGAGCTCACGTACCTTACCGTCCACTGGAGCCCACCTCCATCTGTGTATCGCTATATACCTATGCTTAGAGCACGCCGAATGTGCGCTATCGGATCCATCCGCGCTATTCCTTGGTCTCAGCCGACGACGTCAGCGCTGGTTCTGGAACGGTCGAGCAGCGGGCGCCAGGAACCATTTCCGCGAAGCGTAGAACATCCTCCGCAGGCAGTTCCACCGACTCCAACGCCGCGCGAACGTAGTCAGGCAGGTCGGAACGCAGGCGGTAGAACGCCCATGTCCCTCGCCGTTGGTCCTCGACCAGACCTGCGTCCTTGAGGCGCCGCAGGTGCTCGCTCACCGCCGCCTGACTGAGCCCCACAAGGGCTGTCATCTCGCAAACGCACAATTCCCTTACGCGCAAAAGCGCGAGGATGGCTAGGCGCGTATCATCGCCGAGTACGCGAAACACCCGGGCTGCATGGGATCGCGGTGCGTTCATCGGCATCACCCGATGCAAGGATAACAGGCTCACCGCCCCAAGGCAACCTTGCTCGCGCA
>JAJYVN010000001.1:0-48758 GCA_021791995.1 Bacillota bacterium | reverse complement strand
ACTTCACGTCGCCAGGGCCGAGAGCGACGAGCTCTCGCGCGTTCGCGTGCCCCGCGCTCAGATTGTCAACGGCGAACGGTATTGTGGCAGCCCTAATGGCCCGAACGGCAGCCTCCGTGACCCTGGCCACCTCGGCGACGCCCACGACGGCGCGTGGCACCTGGCGCCACCGCACGGCGATGCCGCTGAGCTGCTGAGCCTTGACGGACAGCAGGCCATCCACGCCCAAGGCCTCGGTGCAGGTGGCGGCCACCGGTCCTTGAGGTCGTCTAGAACCAGCCCCTCCCGGCCTTCTCCCACGGCACTGGCGGCTGCACGCCGGCGCCACGTGGAATGCGGAAGAGGGCCTCATGCGCCGCCAAGGCCGGTGGCAACCGCCATCATCGGCTGTAGACTCATCGCCACCAGCACCTCGCGTTCGAACACGGCATGCAGGACGCGGGACCCGTCGAGCCCGGCAGGACCGTGGGCCATCGTCTCATCCCCCTGTCACGAGTAGGGCTGAGCAAAACCAAGCAAGAGCGCCCCCCTTCCGCCAGGGAGGGGGGCGCCTGGTCGGTGGCCCGAGGGGTCGGATCTTGCGGCCTTGTTGCGGGCTAATTGTAAAAGTTCACGTCGGTTGAGACGACTTCCCCAGGGCCAACCGTGACGTTCACCATCACGTTGCCGTACACGGTCCCATAAGGGACGTACACGTCCACCGTGAACGGCGTGGCGCTGCTTGTCACCGTCACCGAACCCGGGCATGTGACTTGGTCGCCGCTGTAGCCCGTGCATGACACAGACTCGGTCTGGCCAACCGCACCCGTGATCCCAGCCTCCTCGAGGTAGAAGGTCACGGGTACCCAGGTATTCCCGTTCTCGTAGGCCGCCCCAGACGGCGACATGTACCACTCGCCGTAGGACGTCGAGCCCCACACCACCGCGGTGGACGCGTAGCTGGACGACACCCCAGGTAGGAACGGCGACTCTCCTAACGGTGCTGCGGCCACGATGATGGAGTGCGGCGCTTCCGTGGGGTAGCTGGTGATGCCGTTCGACGATCCGCCGCAGACGACCGCGCTTCCGCCATTCGCTATCGTGGCCTCTCCCGGCGAGATGTCGAAGAAGTTGCCCTTGCCCTGCTGGTTCGGCTGATCCTGCATGATGCCAACGTTGAGGGCAACGCCGTAGGGGTTGGTCTGCGAGACGGTGGCGCAGTAGTTCCCGGCATCCTGGTAGCCGTACGCCCCTCCCACCTCGATCTCGTTATCACGAAGCGCCGTGGGGTTGGACACGGTCAGGTACACCTGGCTCGGCATGAAGGTCTGCTCCGTGAAGGTGACCGTGCTTCCAGGTACCGAGGATGCAGGCAGAGGGGGGAGCGCCGAGTCCTCTCCGGCGGCGAACCCGGCGGTGATCTGCGAAGGCACCTCGTAGTTGATACCGCCATCACCCGACGTATCAGCGCTTTCCTGCCCGGCCGCCTCCTGAAACGCCGTATACCACGTCGTTCCCGTCCACGTGTACTGCGGCGCCAGGTACCAGAAGCCGCTGCACATGTTGTCAGCGGAGATACAGCCGTAGGACGAATCGCTCAGGACCGACGTGCTCCCCGAGTAGTACCCAACACCGTAGTTGGTGCTGTTCACCACCACGGAGTCGCGTACCCAGGTCCCCGAGTCCGGCCCGGTGACCGACCCTACGGGCCCGGATCCCCAGTTGCTGTAGGGATAGCCGTAGCCGGTGTACGGGACGTTCACGGGCGCGGCCCCGTAGCCACCAATCTGCCAGGTGCAGTACGTGGTGCTTGTCGGCCCGACGAGGTCACAGTAAGGACCGGCATTGCCCGCGTTATCCGCGTTCGCGATGCCGATGGAGTAATCCTCACCGGAAGGGAGGCTCGTGATGGGGTTGCCGTACTGGTCCGCGAGCTGCACGGTGACCTGGAACGGTTCCCCGTAGTAGTACGTTCCGCCCTTGGCCGGGTCCGTAACGATCGCACCCGCGGGCGCTCCCGCCGTGACCGTGACTGTCGTGGACGCCGTGGCGCTCCCGTCCTTGGCGGTGATCGTGTCCGTGCCGGCGGCCGTGATCGTCAACGTGGTGTTGAAGTACCCTGTGCTGCTGGTCACCGGCGAGGCGGTACCACCGCCTCCGGAGACGAACACCGTTGAGCCGCTCACAGCGTTGCCGTAGGCGTCCGTCACGGTGCCAGAGCACGACGTCGTGCTTCCGGCGCCAAGGATCGTGGGTGAGCAAGCAAAGCCCGCGATGTTCGCGGGCGCCCCAGCCGTAACCTCGACCTGGACATCCGACGTCTCCCCGTTCGGGATGGCCGCTTGCACCACAATGTCGCCGGTCTGGGTAAACCCCGTCGCCGCAACCGAGCACTCGCCGTTGGCTCCGGTCGTACACGTCCACGTGCCCCCACCTGACACGAAGGGCTCCGTGAAGGTGACCTGCTCACCCGAGACGCCGCTTCCGCCGGACGTGACTGTCATGCCCAGCGTCACGCTGCTTCCGGCCGGCACGGATACCTGGGTTGTTCCCGGAGTACCGATCCAGGCCGCCACAACGTCCGAACTGCTCGGGGAGTTCACCGTAACCGTTCCGGTCCAGGTAGCGCTTCCGGACACAAGCGTTATCGTCTGCTGCCCGGTGCTCGCCGGAGTGATGTTGACCGCGAAGGCGCCGTTCGAGGCAGTCGTCGTGGTACCGGCGATCGCCCCTGCACCGGACATGGTGACCGTAGCTCCGGACACCGCGTTGCCGTACTGGTCCTCGAGGGTACCGGCGGCCGAGAGTTCAGAGCCGGAGTCGACTGGATTGGGGGCCAGCGCCACGCCTACGAACTGACTCGCGGCCCCCGCCGTAACCGTCACCGTCGTGCTCCCGGTCGCCGATCCCGATGTGGCGCTCAGGCTCTGACTACCGGCCACCGTGAAGGAACACGTCGCGCTAAATGCCCCGCCACTTCCCGTGGTCACGGTCTGCCTGGGGCACTCCGCAGGGTCCGTCGGGGAGGATACCGTGACCGAAGTTCCGGTGGCCACCGGATTGCCCTCGGAGTCCGTGATCGTCCCGGACATGGTCACCTGCTGCCCCGCCGTCGCGGGGTCCGGGGAGGCCGAAAGGGCTAGGTTCTGCGCCCCTCCGGGCTGCACGGTCACGGAAGCACTGCCCGACACACCCTGCGACGTGAAGGTCACCGTCCACGTCCCCACCTGCGTCCAGTTCACTCCCAGGGCAACCTCACCGTTGCTTGTGGTGAGCGTCTGGCTCGGGACGTCCGTGCTGTCCGTGGATGAGACCTGCACCTGGGTCCCGTCCGCCACGGGGTTGCCGTTCTGGTCGGTGACCGTTGCGTAGATGACCTCATTCGACCCATCCGCCACCGGCGTCTGGGCGCTCACCGTGACCTGCGCCGGGCTGTCCGCGGCAACCGTAACCTGGGTCGTGGTGGTCGCGCCGCCTGTACTCGCCGTGATGGTGAACGTCCCGGTCGCCGTAAACGACAGCGCGGCCTGGTAGTCGCCGTTGCTGTCGGTCATAGCCGTGGTCGCGGCGCCGCCGCCTGAGATGTTCACCGTGGCACCAGCATGGGGCGTAGAGCCGTCCATGACCTGACCCGTGAACTCGACAGTTCCGCCTACAGTCGTGCTCGCCGGCGACGCGGCAAGGGTCATGGTCACAGCGCCCGAACCCGTGCTGGAGGACCCGCTCGAGCCCGACGCCGGGGAGTACGATCCCTGGGTGAAGGTAAGCGTCCCGGCCGACGGGTTCGTGCTCGCGCTCATGGTGTCCGTGTACACCTCGGCCACGGGCGTCGTGCTGCCCGAGTACGAGGTGCCCGGGCACACCGGAGTCGAGCTCGACGTTCCGACAGGCTGCACGTACTGCATGGGCGCGCTCCCCGTCGCCGATAGCAGCCAGGATCCTGCCTTGATCGTCCCAAACATGACGATGGGCATGTTGTAGTCCATGCCCACGGTGACGGTCGAGCCGTAGTTGCCTTGCGGCTGAGTTGCCGAGAACGACGCCGAGGTGTGCAGGTTTGCCGAATTCCACCCGAGGCTCTGAAGCTGGTTCTGGACCGCGCTCACGTCCTGGGACGTAAGGCAGCCCTGAATGGCGACCTCCTTCGCGGCGGCCTGCGCCATGTTCGTGAGCGTCCCCTGCCCAGAGACGAGGTGAACCACGTTGGCACCCAACCCGAAGGCGACACCGATCAGAATGACGGTGATGACTCCGGCGATGTAGGTGCCGAAGTCACCGGCCTCGGAGCGCAATCGCCGTAGGAGCGTAGCCATCACGATCACCCCTTATGCGAGGACTTGCCGGTCGGCGAACTGCCCGGCCTGACGCGGGATCCGCCGGTGGAGCCAATTTCAGCACCGACGCGCGAGCCGGGCTGGGACGATGCGCTCAGACCAGGCGCTCCCGAAGAGGACACCTGCGGAGGAACTACCGTTCCAGGCCCAGGCCCCTGACCGGTCGCGGATGCGGTACACACCTGGGTCGGACCGGTCCACGGATCCTGTGAGAAGACCAGCTCGCCGTGAGCGGACGCGTTGATGAACGCCGGCGCGCTCCCCATAGGCACGGCCAGTTCCACCATGGACGGCGTATCGGAGCTCGCTAGTCCCGAAAACCCAGACTGCGGCGCCGCCTGGCTGATGGGTGCGCCACTCGATGTCATCACCGCAATCACCCGAAGGCCCGTCGCCACGACCACGCCCTGCCCGCTGGAGGCGGTCGGCGTGTTCCCGGCGGCCGGCTGCGTCACCTCAACGTACATGCCGGGATAGACGCCCTCCGCGTTGGCGGCGGTCTGGACGGGTACGGTGACGGACACCTCGCCAGGGCAAAGGCCATCGCGAAGCGGAGCGCTCTCGAAGTCAGCCGACGTTAGGTACACCCCAGCCGGGATGTCGTGCAGGGGATACAGATGGGCGATCCGCGCGAACGACGTGACCATGCCGGGAAGGACCGCCGTCGCCGGGATTGGCTTGGGCACCACGTCCGCGGCGTTGACGGCCGTAAGCGCCGACAAGGGCGCCTTGGACACCGCTACGTACACGGTCGGCACGATGGACGCCCGCCACAGGAGAACCTGAAGGGCCGACAGCAAGACAGCCACGGCAAGACCGACAAACGCGGCCGTACGGCGTCTCACGACTTTGCCCCCTTCTTGGATCCGTGCTTCGTGGCCGTAGGTACCGGGCCCTGATAGATGCCCGCAACCGTGTCGGCGAACGCCCGCTTCAGCACGGGCACGGGGACGCTCTTCGAGAAGCTCACCACCACCGGGTTGGTGGCCGTGTGCCCGAGGTAGGCCAGCATGGGCAGCGTCTGACCAAACGTGGCCCACGGCCCCTGAAGCAGAAGGATCGACGCGCCATGCAAGGCGCTGGCTGCAACACGCCTTCCCTGTGTCTCAGCCTCGGACAGCGACTCCTTCGGGAACCCCGTGGCGACCAGGGCCACCGGGTGCGGCCCAGGTAACCTGCTCATCTCCGCCACCACACGCTCGGCAGGCGCCGGGTCGCTCGCCTCAAAGAACACAACCGGCATGACGGACGCGTTCACGTACATGGGCTGCCCCGCAAGCGTCCAGACCGGGATCAGGCGGTAATTGGCCCACATGGGCAGGCCAAAGCCCAAAGGGGCCGTCGATGCTTGATTTGCCGAGGTCCCCTTCGTCCCCGGGTTCACCTGCACCACAGACTTGCGGACAGCGTGCTGAGATGCCGAGCTCAACACGGCCCCGGTCAAGACCACCGCGACCAAGGCTCCAACGAAGATCTTCCAACGGGCCAACACGATCCGCTCCTTCACAGACGAGATGAGCCAACCAACAAAGACGGGCTGAGCCCGAAAGCCCAGCCCGATGTCAGTCCGCCCCTACGGCAGCCCCCAGAGGAGCTCGTGCGTCGTGATCGGCAGTAGCACGATCCTGGCCCCCCACACGTACACCTGACCCCCCTGGGCCGGGTTCACCTGTGGGTTGGTCGCGCCGTTCTCGAGCCCCTGGTTCGTGCAGGTTGGCACCCACTCGTACACCGGATTACCGTTGCTGTCGGTTCCGGTCTGCACACGCTGGTAGATCCATCGGTACACGTCAGCAACCCAGTGCGACGTCAGGTCCCCGGGACCCACGACGCTGCCGGTGGGAAGCGGTGGCCACCACGCCCAGTCGACCAGCACCGTACCGTACAGGTACGACCCCGCACTCTTGAGGGGGTCCCACTCCTGGGTCCACGGCTGGCCGGTCTCCTCCGAGATGCCCTGCGGCAGTGCCACGTAGTCCTGGCCGGAAGAGGGGAAGTACACGTCGCAGACGCGGGGGGTGTACCCGGTAGGCGGCGAGCTGAGTGTTGGCGGCCGGGACGCGTACGCCGGTGGGTTCACCCGGACCAGCAAGTGCTGCCCGAAGAGGCCATACTGCTGGGGCAGGTAGGCCACGTAGGGGCTGTTGCACGTGACGGACGGCGTGATGCACGGATCGGGCATACCCGACGTGGGACTCCAGTTGGGATCAAACACCGGGGAGTAGCTACTGCCTTGATCCCCCACGGCCATCGTGAGGGTCCCCGACACCTGGGCGGCAGCCGGCGTCGGCAGCGACCCCACGCAGTTCGCCGGCGTGTTCCAGCCAGTGGAACTTGGCGTGCTGCATGTCGGGGCGGGACTCGGGTTCGATCCGGAGGGCTCCACCGTGACGGTCACGTTGTTGGACGTGACCTGGCTCTGGCCCGGCTCGATCCCGCCCACCCAGGTGGTCGAGTTGTTCATCAGAACGCTGTACAGGTGGTACGTGCCGGGCTGCGCGAAGGCGAGCGATGTGGTCCAGCTGCTCGGTCCCGTCTCCGTGATCGGGTACGGCGCCTGAACGGCCGACTGGTTCGAGCTGGCCACGATACCCGGAGCGCCGCCGGTCGTCTCCCACAGGTTCAGGCAGGTCTCGTTGGGCGCTATGGTGCTGTAGACCGGGTCGCACTGCCCGATGCTCGGCAGGCTTGCCGTCATGTCGAACGTGACGGCGGTGTTCACACTCGTCGTCACGCTTGTGGCCGATGGGCCGTTCACCGTGAGGCTCACGATCTCCGAACCGCCGGTCGAATCCGGCCCGTACACGGTGGGCGCCCAGTAGTCGAAGCCACCGCCTCCCGCGTTGCTCCAAAGGAGTAGCGTATGGTTCACGCCCGCGTCCGGGAGGGCAGCCACGAACGGCGGGCTACCAGTCGTGGGCCCGATCGGGGCGACGGACATCGTGCCCGAGGCGTTGGCGTTCGCCCCGATCGGCAGGACGTACATGTTGGACCTGTCGTTCAGGAACAGGTACGCGTCGTCGCTACCGGGGACGGTGCTGGTGGACGGACACGCGGTGGCAGCGCACCGAACCACCGTGGGCGAGTAGGCGCCGTCGAAGTAGCCCGTGCTCGAGGTGTAGGTGGCGACCTGCGCAATGGTACCCCCCGAGGGTGCCACCCCGAAGCGATCGACCGTCTGCAGGCAGTGCTCGACCGCGTAGATGCTGTACTTACCAACGGCCAGATCGCTGATGTCCCAGGGCAGCGCCGTACAGGATACTCGGGCGGTGACAGAAACCGAAGTCATGGAGGCCAGCAGGCGACCCGCCGGGCTGATCTCGTAGAGGTCGCCATAGTTGTCGGGAACGATCACCGTTCCGTCGGCCGGGCTCCCGGTGCCGTACTCATAGACGACCACCGACGACGAGATGCCAGCGGCGTTGGACGGCAACCCGTCGAACCCGGATGACAGCACGACGATAGTGGAGGCGCCCGACAACGGGTCCAGGAAGACGACCGCACCCGGTCCGGCGGACCCGTCGTTGATCCCGAATACCACGGCGCCAGTGGATCCATTGACGCTCGCCTGGGGGTCCCAACTCGGACTCGAGGTCAGAATCGCATGGCCGCCGTTGTCGAGACTCTGTGGCGTTCCGATCCAGTTGATGGGATAGCCAGAGGGGCCATCTTTGTTTGAGCCCGTCGTCGGGATGACCCACTGAACGGTCGGCGGCGGACTCTCGCCTGGTTTGCTAGCCATAGCGGCACAAGCCATGCCACCGTCCCAGCCACCTACGCAAGCGTAAGGCGTCGACACCGACACCGATCCGAGCCCGCTGCTATAGGCCACCGTATACGGCTGCGTAATGATCGGGCTCATGGCGACCTCGTTGCCCGCGTTCGGTGTCTCACCGCGAATCGTCTTCTGTTGCCAGCCACTGCCCGGTGACGCGACGGATTCGGTAGCGGAGCCCGGCTGCAGAGACGATAGCGAAGCCCAATACATCACGCACCCTGCTCCGATGGCGAGGTATTGTCCTGTCGGGTCGATCGTTGGCGCCGAGACCCCCGCCATATTGGGTGCAGAGCCGTTGCACGACGTCATTTGGGACGACGAAGGAACCGTCCAAACGTATCCGCCCCACGCGTTTGCCGGCCGGGTCGCCGACAGGTCCATTGCGTAGAGCACACCTGTCGAACTCGCCGCCGTCCTGGGCCCACACGCCCCAGCTGCCGCAAATGCGTACTGATACGCCATGCTACCGGATACAACCGGTGTCGAGAACGAGCAGAGGGATCCGGTCAACGCCGTCGCAAAGCCTGGCGCGGGAACGAAGTCCGGTGCTCCTGTGGATTGCTGCGAGCCGGACGTACCGGTGGTGCTCGGGTACGCCGTACCCGCCGAATACGTGTCACTATTCACCGTCCGCGCACGGCCAGCATCAACTCCAAAGGTCAAGGCATTGTCCACAGATACACCACCGCCGCCGGGCGCGATCACGTCGGATGACGCATAAGCCATGCCCCCAACTAGGACGACCGACAGCAACACCGCAGCCCAAGTTCGGAGCGATCGATGCACACAGATACCTCCTCCCTGACAAAACAAGAACCCGCCCACACTCGAGGGCGGGTTCGTCGTCGCCAAGCCTTAGGCGCTACCGTGGGCGTACAGGCCCGGAAGCCCCCCACCGCCAAGTGCCCTTTCCGGCCAATTTACATACTCCCAACCAGCAGTCCGCAACACGGATGGAGTCAGCGCACGACTTGTGAACGCTGGCCAGGCGTGGCCGGGCAAGACATCAGGCCCCCCTGCCTCAACGGGGTTGAACCCTGCAGTCGCCATCAGGCGACGCGCCTCAACTGAGAACTCGGTCGGCGCGTACCCATAGCCCCAAAACCCAAGGAACTGCGCGGCGCTAAGCGACTCGTTGGTCGCCAGCGTTCCGCCCGAGGTGTCCTTGACCTTGAGCATTGCGGGGTCGTACTTCTGCGAACGTACAAGCCGGAACCACGCGATCAACGGCAGTGGCGAATCCATGGCAGTCCAGGCCCCACCGTCCGGTAGATGCGGGTTGGTTGGGAACTGCAGAAAGGCAATTTGGCCCGTCTCCTTGGGCCCGCCCGAACGGGAATAGCCAAAGACCTCGATGTCCACCTGGCCGTTCCCCTCCTGCAGTTGCCAGCCCGTGATGACTTGGAAGTTCGCGTACCACGGGGCACACATGGCAGGGGCGTACCGGTACCCTTGGCTCACCAGTAGGTGGCGGCACACCGCGTAGGTTGTCCGCATCGAAGGCATGGGTGTATTTGGTCCGACCGCGGACCCGTGCGCCAGCGCGTCGTACTTCGCGAGGATCTTCTGCTTTTCAGCCGCAGTCTTGGCCTCGTCGAACAACCTCTTGTACTTGGCATAGAGAGCCTGGTTGGGGCGACTTGCCCGGGCGATGTCCGCTCGCCACTGGGCGGCAGAAAAGTGCGCCCCACCGTCCGCGAACAGGTACGACAGGCATGCCTCGCTCCCTGGCCGTGGTCGGCAGGAAGACGCCGCGGCCGCCTGAGCAGTGGTCGCGCTCAGGACAGTCGCCACCAGAGCGCCGGCCGTCACGGCTCCGAAGACTCCTCGGAAACGCACACGCATCCCCCCACGGTCCAAGACTAGATCGTCCCCATAAAATGGCACAAGCCCGGCCGCCTGGCCGGGCGTTCTACTCAACTGAATCGGGAAACTCGTAAGTTTCGGGCTCCATATCACGATTCCATCGTTGCCGAAGTTCCGAGGGGGCACTCACCAGCCCGACAAAACGGTCAAGCATGAATTCTACCCCGGCCTCGATGGAGGGAACCGTGTGGCTCTGTCCCCCGCCCCCGCCTTCCGGATAGTGCTGCTGGTAATCCACCCGCCAGCCCGGTTCACCTTGCGCACTTCGAGGGACGAGGCCGACCCAACTCGGGCGCCCCGTCTCACGGTCGGCCCCCAACCACCAGCTTCCTTGCGAGAACTGCGCAACCCCAACTTGGTACTGCATATGCTGCAGCCTCGCCAGGGTATCTCTCTCCGAACTTCTCAGGGGCGGTTGCAATCCAAATGCACGAGCCAGCCTTTCGAAATACACTTCTCCTGGTTGCGGACACGAACCCCACATGACGTCAAGATAGCCCCTGAAACGATGTAGGATTCTCGGGTCGGCGATGGACTCAAACCGCTCAACAGCGGCCGTTGGTTCGCGCAAGATTGCGTAGCAGATACCACGCCACATCGAAATGGCTGACGGATCGTGCCACCCAAGATTGGCTTCCGCCATGCTTAGTGACCGTAGCGCCTTGAGAATGTTCGCACTGTCCTCATCGGTTAGCAGGTTCGGTTGCCACCAGGACCACGCATTCCCGAGCCGTTTTACAATAGGCCAAACGCGCTTCTCGCAGGAGTATACGTAGAAGTTCCACAGTTCCTTAATTTCATCTTGAACAACTTGAGCTTCCCGTTCGAAGTCATCCGCATCGCTCAGGTTTTGGACAGCCATGAGGTAACGGCCATAACCTCGAACAAGGTCATCCATCCGCCGGCTGATCTTTGCCGACTCGATATCATTTACTCGCCCAATCTCTCTTCGTACTCGGCCCCGAATATTGGACCAATTGAAATATGTCACTACTGCAAACCCGAGGCCGAACAGCGTGGCTGCGATCGAGGCCCCTGTCAGGACAATGCTCACCAGATCGGCAGGCGGATATGCTGGCACTGGATGTGTTTGCGTAATCGGTACCCCCTCCAGTGCGTCACCTAATGTATTCGCCAGGACCGACCAGGTGAGTTACCTCCGTGAGCCAAAAATGTCAGGTTGGCACCGTTGCGCACTCTACGAAGATCCGTCCTTACCACAGACCTCCGTGGCGTTCTTTCGGCGGGGAATTCGTCCGAATGCCTCTATAGGCCACGAATCGGGTGCGGCGTCAGCCGGTCGCGCACCTGCGACGGAAGCGCCGAGTGCGCACTCAGCACCCCCATCGTGACCTCCCTGAGGTCTCTGGCCGTGAGACCCGGAGTCTGAGTTAGGAGCTTCTGCCATGCTTCTGTAGCATCGGCTCCGAGTTGCGCAATCAGTTCGGGCGTGGCGAGGTGCAGCTGCGGCTCTGCAGCAATAACGGCAGTGGGCGCCACAGTGCCACGGGGCGAGATAACGACCGTAATGCTACCAAACGGCGGCACCTCCAGACTGCGGTGTCCGGCAAGGAGAGGCAGCGCTGTGTTCGCCTGCCGTACGTTGTCCAGGGAGACGGGGCCGTCAGGGTTTTGGTCACTCTTGGCCTCCAGGGCAATCCACAGATGGTTCCCCCAACACCATGCGGAGTCACAGCCGCCCTCTCCGGGTGGCTTGAATGCGTCAGCCCCGAGAAGACGACCGAGTTCGGTGAGAGCCGGCTCGTACCTAGAAGGGTCGGCGGCGGCAAGCCCCGCCAGCATGCCACCCACTATGCCGTCATGGGTGCCCCGGTTGACGCCTTTCTCCAGGCGCGCGCAAATCTGCTCGACTGCGGCACGATCCTCCGGCTCTATCTCTTGCGGCACGTCATCGGGCAAAGGTGCCATGTCTCGGATCCATGTGGCGGGGCGGGCCGCCTCTGATGCCTGGCGTAGCAGGTCACGGGCCGCTGCCTGAAGTACAGGTTTGGTCCGGCCCGCTTCATACAGCCAAAGCGCGGACAGATATAGCCAAAAAGCACGGTACGGCCTCGTAGCCTCGGAGCGCCCGAGAACCCTTGCGACCCCCTGGGCCGATGTACTGGCCGCCTCGAACCGCCCATGCCAAGCAAGCATGCACGCCTCGATCTCAGATTGCACGGACGATGCAAGCTCATCTGTCCCGTCCGGCCGCTGCCGTATCACGCCTGCCCGGAATTCAGCAAGGCGTGGCTCTGCCCCATCACGCCAGGCATCGCCGTGCTCGAGGAATATGCCAACATTCTCCAGCACCTCGGCGCTCTTCCCACGGGCGTTCCCCAGACCGAACTCGATCTCCGCTTGAAGCTCCGGATCCATAGCCTGCCGAACCTCCGGCCTAGAAAGGTAGCTCGCGATTTCAGCCCCAAGCACCGCCACAAGCGACCAATCCTGTGGGCCGCGGGCACAGCGCCCGCCGCCTTGAATCACACGAGTGCGTACGCGCTCAGCGAGAGCGGCCTGGGCCCCGACCCGTGTCGCCAAGAAACGCTCCTGAAGGTTCTGGGCGGAGGGGAGATCGGCAAGGATCACTAGCCGGCACGCCTGGTCTGGCAAGTCGAGGCCGTCATATCGGTTCGCCAGACCACAAACCGCGTGTTCAGCCCGGGCCAATGGCTCAAGCGACTCGCTCACATCATCGCGACCTAGGATCGGCCACCCGGCAGGTACCAGGTTCTCGGCGTAAGTCCGTGCGCTTACGTTATCGGGCGTGAGGACGAGCGCCTTACCTGCCTGGCTCACGACCTCGCGCGTCAAGTCATCGGGGTCCGCACCTTCGGCTAGGTCCGGGAAGATGAAGAACCGCCGTCCAGAGCGCGGCGCGCCCGATGTCCCGAGAAGGGGTAACCGGACAATCGGCGTACGGCCGAAGGCGCGCTCAAGCTCCCCGCCCTCCCCGAGGGTGGCCGACAGGTAAATCCGCTGCCTCGCTTGCGCGAAGATCCTGTTCTCGAACGTCGGCGGGACAAAGGGCCGGATGAGCACCTGATGCCAGGCTACATACACGAGACACGCCGGCAAGTGACCGCGCACCATAGCGTAACGGAACCTCAACTCCTCTGAAGCAGTCGGCACGAAGAGGACGTCGTCGATCGCTGTGATCAAGCTAGGATCACGAAGCGGCACCACGAGCTTCGTCTCCTGTCGAACTCCCGGGTCCCCCGTTGGATCGCCGAGCCGCTTCAAAAACATCCGGGGAAGCTCAGGGCTCAAAACGGTGAGGAGGGCGTTATAGATGTCGGGGTCCCTCTCCATGCTGATGGGCACGGCGTACGCCTCACTGACGTACTGTTCCCCCGCGTGGGCGTCGTCGAAGAGCAGGAGGCGAGGCTCAACCAGGTGCGGATTGCTGTTGAAGACCGTGCTGTACGTAGTCACCGCCACTGCCAGAGCCCCGTCGTAACGCGTCACGTCGGCGGTTGCCCACGACCCATGGCCCCCCACTAGCAAGACCGCCGGGATTCCCTCGCGCTCTGCGGCCTGGACGACTTGGCGGGCCAACTGACGAGTCGGAGCCGCGTACGCGGCCCGCTCACCATGGAATCGTCGACACCAATCGGCGATCAGAAGCCCCGGGAGCGTCTTGCCCGTGCCCGTCGGAAGCTCGATTGCTACGTCCGGTGTGTCCACATGGCGCTCCCTATAGGCCCGCAGGACGTCACCCTGGTGTATCCACAGTTCGGACACACCCCGGCCCGTCCGCGGCAGTTCGCGGAAGAGTACCTCCGGCGATTCTGGTGGCGCCGGGCGAATTTCCCTACCTACGAACGGCACTGCACTATGCCTCCTCTTGGGTCGCTGAAATGAGCTCAGCTTACCTGGCTACCCGCCCTCAACCCCACAGAGGCGACCGTTGACACTTGGATCGTCCCTACGACGGCCCCACGGCGACCGATGACGGGCCTCTAAGCCACCGACGACCCCACATTGAGTCGCTAGACCCCCCAAGACAAAATCGCCCCAGAAACTGGCACAAGCCCGACCACATGCCGGACGGCCACCGCTCCAGCGGTGCCCAGATCATCGCAGTAGTTCGTTGAGCATCCGCTCCCACTCGCTCTGCTTAATCACCTGGAACCGAACCTTCTTGCCAGGGAACTCCTCGCAGACCGCGTTCCACGAGAGCTTGTTACACAGGTCGAAGACACTCGTCTTGTACTGCGTATCGTCGTTGCCGGCCAGCTGGTCGCCCTTTGTCTCGAGCACGTAAATGGTGTCATAGTTCTGCTCGTCGGTTTCAGCACGCTTGGCCGCAACGTAGTCCGCCCAGATGCGGTTCTTACGCCATCCCTGCACATAGAAGTAATCCCGGCTGGACAGGTTGCGGAACCAGAAGAGCAGCTTCTCCTGCCGATCCAGGCAAAGGGCGACGGGCGCTTCCAACGTCTCGTTAAACCACTCTTTAGGCACCGGATCCTCGTATAGGCTGAGCTGAATCTGTTTGCCATCAGTGTGGTACAAAGGCTGGACCGCTTTGGGAATCTCGATACTGTCCGGCACGCGGTACGCCTTGGTGCTCATGAGAACAAGGCGAAGGACACCCATCTCGACGAGCTCGCGAAACACTCCCTCACAAAGCCTGTCCCGCTCTGAGGCAACGGTCTTTTCCAATTCATCGGCGATCAGAACTTGATTGGCGGCAATGAGGTCGTCAGCGTAGCGACGCCGTAGGGTCCGGAGTGCCTCATCGACGATGGCTCTCGCAATCCACGGATTGGACACCAGAGACTCAATCCGCCGACTCAGGAATAGCACGTTCAACTCCGCATTAGTCTCAACAACCGAGTCCTGGCTGGTAACTGTATCGCCGTCGTCGCCGTAACCGAACGACTGCTCCCATTCAGTTACATGCTTCTCTGAAAGAGTGAGCGTCGCGATACGTTCGAGAGAGAGGCCTTCCCACCGCACTCGCGGGAGCAGGTCCATCTCGTAACTAACCTCGTCTTCACGTGCTCCCTCTTGAATTAGGAATTTCGGAAGATACAGCTTTCCCTCAAACCGCTTGAACCTGTCGCGCATCCCTACCGTCCGGCGCTCGCGCGTGTCATCCTGGGGGCCCTTATCGGAGACCACGACGCTTTGCGCCAAGTCCCCCAGACCTTCACCCTCAAGCCCCTGCTTGATATCCCTAGACAACTCTGTCGCTTCGCGCCGGAAGCAGAACACATAACTCTCATCCAGGCTTTCAACGCCGGTCTTCCTGGCGTAGGGTTGCCGGAGGATGCGGCCGACCAACTGGGTAAGGGCCGTCCTGGACGAAGGGTTGGCCAGGACTGTAAGCACATAGGCGAAAGGGCAATCCCAGCCCTCCTGCAGAGCTTGCTTCGTGATGATGTATCGAACTTCGCAGTCAGGTGAAAGTAGGTCAGTGCCTTCGATGTCGTCCTTCTCACTGGATTTGATAGCCACATGACTCTCAGGGACTCCGTGCGACCTGATAAGTTCGTCCTTGACATGTTCCGCATGAATGTGATCGGCCTCGATTTGATCCCTTCCCGTCCGCTCGACCTGAATCAGACAGATCGGACGGATGTACGTACCTGTGGCGGATCCGTACTTTCTAGCCTCTTCTTCCAACAGGTTTCGCCAAGACAAGCTATCGGCAAGAGTGTCCCGCCAGTCAGTGCTTGCCCGGTTCGCGACATGCAGTTCCAACTTGATCATTTGCTCCTGATCCAGTTCCCGCCCGCGGACGTTGACCAGAATGTTGCTTCCCTTCGGTGGGGTCGCGGACAACTCCAGCACCAGGCACGGGTTAAACCCGCGAATCGTTGTCTGCGCACCTTCGCTGTAGGCCCTTTGCCCCTCGTCTAGGACAATGACTGGCGAGAGAATCCGAAGCACGTTGCCAAGCGAACTCTTGACCTGTCTGCCCGTCCAGTCCGCCTCTGCCCCGAAATAGTCGAGGTTCGGCCAGCGTTGAATGAGGGCCTCGTGTTCTTCACGGTGCCCATCGTCCGGAAAGAACCCCTCAAAACCGGCGGCGTCTTGAAATACCTTGAGGGTCTCCTTGTCTCGGCGATTCGCGGACGGCAGCATTAGCAGCAGGATAACCAGCCGCTCACGGACATCCTGTGGCGTAAAGTGGTCCGTTTTTTCGACGACCTGCACACGCCCGCCGGTGGCGATGTCGAGAAATTGACGATATGGGTGCGTCCGATCTTGGAGCGAGATTAACGTCTGACGATAGATTTGGTCCGTCGGCACAATCCACAACACCAACCCCGAATGCCGCTGCCTGTATATGGTCTGGACACGGTCGAGCGCACGCACTGCGAGATAGGTCTTCCCGCCCCCCGTTGGTACCTTAAGGCAGAAATTAGGCAAGGGTTCCCCAGACCCTGTCACCTTCGACTCGTAAGGCCCTCTCGAGACGCCCTCCCATGCTGCCTTTGGAAAGTCCATTGCCGAGCGTAGTCGTTCATTCGCCCCTTCGTACTCTTCCCGCCAGGTTCTCAGCTGGCGCAGGTACGATTCGACGCTATCCAGAGCTCTCTGTTGGTACTCCTTCAGTTCCATCAACCCGGATGCGCCCCCTCACATCAACGGGTCTTGTACATCTCGTGGGGCAGTTGAGCGTACTCGATCCGATACTGCTCCATGTACCGGTCAGTGAGGAAACGGGCGGGCGCAAACACAAGCCGCCTCTTCCCATCGGCCGGCTTGCCGAGGCGCTCCGCGAACTCGAGGTTGAGTGCCAGCGACTTGAGTTTCTCAATGTCTGGCTCGTATAGAAGGTACACGTCGTACTCACCGCTCGAGCCAATGAACCGGCGGGCTTCGTCTAATACCTCGGGCCGGAACTCCTCACCCGTCGCTGTGTAAAAGACATAGCGCGCCAGTTCTCTGAAGGGGGGGAGGGCTTCACCCGTTAGCAGGCCCTCTGGCTCAATCGCCGGACCCACCTCAAAGTAGGAGAAGCTCCCCCCCAACCCTTCGCTCATCGCCCGATCCTTCGCCCCGGGAAGACCCTTTATAACACGGCGCACGCGCTGTGCCGTGATGGAATCAGCGTAGTCCTCCATCTCGATCAGGATGAATCGGCGACTGCCTCCGTCTTGTCTGTTGGCGGCCAAGACGGCATGCGCCGTTGTTCCAGACCCGGCGAACGCGTCAAGAACTATAGAGTCCTTGTCGGTTGCGATCTGGAGAATACGCTGAATGAGGCGGCTCGGTTTTGGTGTAATGAAGTCAAGTTCATCAGCTTCGAGACCCATACCGCGGATCTCCTTCTTGGCTTCATCTGTGTGTCCGGCAACGTCAAATGTCCACCAGGTGTTTGGGACAATGCCGCCACCGCCACGCAAGCCCGCCTTGTACCGCTTAAAGGCTGGGACACTGCCGCGCCCGTCCTTCCCCCAGTAGACCAGACCACTCGCAACATTCTGCTCATGCCGAGCTCTCGTGTAACGCCACACTGCCGTCCGCTTTGGCCAAATCTCGTCACCGGTGTTCGGATTGACAATAGGGTAATACAAGTTAGGCCGTTCGTCTGCTGTCTTGTTGCATGTGTAGTTGTCGGGCCGGAATACCCCGCGCTCGTCCTCAAAGCGGTACTGCCGATCCTTGTCCTCGGTTCTAGGAAGCAGGTTGCGATGGAACAGGTCCGACTTCTGATACACCACGATGAAGTCGTGCATCGGCGCAATGGACTTATGGTCGTTTGCCGATGCATACTTCTTCTGCCATATCAAGTTGGCGACAAAATTCGTTTCTCCGAAGACTACGTCCATCAGCATCCTCAAGTGATGCTGCTCGTTGTCATCGCAACTGACGAAGATGGCGCCATCGTCTCGGAGCAATTCGCGCAATAGTCGAAGACGCGGGGTCATCATGCACAGCCACTTATCATGGCGCGTCAGATCTTCTCTGTCCACGACCCTGCCAAGCCAATCTCGGATCATTGGAGAATTTACGTTATCATTATAGATCCAGTTTTCAGTGCCAGTATTGTACGGAGGGTCAATATAGATGCACTTCACCTTGCCTGCGTACACGGGCAAGAGCGCCTTTAGAGCCGCAAGGTTATCACCATGAATGATTAGGTTGTCATCGAGGCGAACCTGTTCCGTCAGACTCCTCTCCGGTACTGGCACCAGCGTGTGGTAGGGTACCGTCAAGTGATGACTCTGCACGAACGTCTTGCCTTTGAAGTTCAACAGCGGCATGGGCTCATCTCCCTCTGTAGCAAGCATACTCCGTACATACGGATCGCCGCTCCGCCGTCTGGGCCGGTCCCAAGGGAGATTCCCGGGGCGAAGCTAAGTCTCCAGCTTTCGAAAGGCGTGCGCTGACCAGAACTCCACCGCCCAAGTCGGCGCCAACGCACGCACAAACGCCACCACAGCAGTCGCATCCTTCCGTCTGGCAGCGCCCTTAAGCCATCCGAGTTGGTGGCCGGTGGGCCACTCGGGCTGGCCGCCCTGGAAGGCCCTGACCTGAAGGTACCAAGTCCGAGTTGCGGTCCAGGCCACCAAGTCCACGGAACGCCCAGCGCGCCCGGATTCGTCAACTTGCCAGCCCCGCAGGCGGAGTTCCTTCGCGACCCATTCCCTCGCTGCCTGCTCCGGGAGAGGGGACCATACGCCCGGTGCCCCAGCGTCACCGCCGGCCGTCGCGGGCCAACCCACCTCTGACGGCGCCCCCTCAAACTCCGTGAACACATGAAAAGCGCAGGATCGGCACATGTGCCGACCCCGGTACTCGCGCGTGTCCTCCACGCCACCGCAGAACACGCACCCCGGCCGATGGACCTTGAGGACGATCTTCTCGCCGTCCAGGAACATCTCGACCCGCGTGTCGTCCTCGATGCCGAAGACCCTACGGACCTCCGCTGGTATCACGATGCGGCCGAGCTCGTCGATCTGGCGAACGATGCCTCCGTGCACGGAGCACCTCCCCGTGCCGACACTGTTCGGCACGGGCGACCCACTTCCTACCAGTCGCACGGTAAAATTGGCGCATCCGGTGATCGACGTCGGCGACCTGCAATCGCGGGCCAGGCCAGGGGCACTCCGGAGTTACTACGCCGGCCTAATGCGGGTACGGCAGCAACTGCATCCAAGACAAGTGCACAGTAAGCCGAACCCGGCTTGGACCATCCGCTAACGATGAGTTTGCGGCAGGCGGGATAGCATCCAGTCGACATACTCAGTGCTGCCGTACTTAAAGGACTCACAGTACGGGCACCAGCCTGTGGGAACGGTGGAGTCAACTCGCATTTTCCCGGACGGACCGTCGTATTCAAGCCAACGGTTTGCTTCCCGTAGGCCTGTGACCTCGACCATGAACTCCAGACAGGCCGCCGAGGCCAGAACGCCATTGAGACAAACAACCGAGGGACTAGGCCCCGCTGCACCACTCCCGTAGATTCTGTCGTCTGCCGCGAGCTGGTCCTCACTCCCCATCCAACGCTCTATTTCACGATCGTCGAGGGCGCCCAGACAGTGACAGCAGCCGGAGGCGCCCTTAGCGAAGATGATACGACCTCCATAGTTGATCGGCGTGTCATCCGGGTCGATGTCAGTAGCCACGTCCATATAGGGCTTGTGAAGCGCCGCACATACAGCCGTGAGCGCAAGGCGCGCGCCGTCATTGTCGACACAGCCGATGACAAAATCGGCCTCGCTAAGCAGGGCGCGGCCCTCCAGCGAGATGAACGACTTACCAACCCGCTCTACCTGGACTTCCGGATCGACCGCTTTGATCATACGTTCGGCGACGTCCACCTTCGGCCGACTTGCTGGGACGTCGTCGGCGGTAGCGCCGATCAAGCGGTTAAGATTGGTCTCCTCCACCATGTCGCCGTCCACAAGGCCGAACTTGCGAATGCCTAGATATGCGAGTTGCTGCGAAACATGGCTCCCGAGCCCGCCTAGCCCGATGATCGCGACCCGAATGTTGCTAAGGACCTGTTGCCCCTCGTCGCCGAACAGAAGGATCTGCCTACTGAATCTCCCCATAGTCGCCCTCCAGTTCAGATATAGTAATCTGACTTGGTAGCAGCTTGTCATTGCCCACTCGCACCACATCCAGTCGCTGCGGAACCGTGAAGTCATCGACCCAGGCCAAGGCGTCTATCTCCTTGAGTCCGACAACGACCGCTGCGTATGGCCGTCCCCGTAACCGCCAACCGATGTACGGAACGACGTCTGCTAGCCCATCAAGGTCACTCGGCGAGAAACTCACCCCACCGGGGGACTTTGGATGGGAGTGAAACTCCACAATACAGTGGTCATGATCCCACGCTTTCTTAATCAGCCGCGCAAGGGTCTCATCGCTAAGCGTAATATGGTATTCCAACTGCAATTCGAAGTCCGACCGGACGGCAAGATATAGGTCCTCCGATACCAGGGCCACTCCGTCGTCTCCCCGCGCCAGTTTGCAAAAGGCAAACGCGGCATGCTCCTTGGAATTCTGAAACAGATGCTGACGGAGTAGAATCCACTCCTCCGACGTCAGTCGGACCTCGATGGTCATGAGTAATCCTTTAGGCGCTCGTGGAAGCTTAGCGCCCAGTGCAGCAAGTTGGAGCCTCCCGCGACTTCCGCCGCCGGCGACCAGTCCTGACAGTCCCATGAAAACTTGGTCCATTCCCCATCGAAGACCGGATCAGACGCCTCAGTGGCATTTCCGGGGATCGAGGCGCCCACCCTAAGAGGGGGTGAGACGTAGAAGGCATACGGCTTCTGGGCTGGGTAGGCGGCGGGGATTGGGAAGGCGACCTTGACGGAGTCGGCGCCCCACCCGGGGTTCGGTACAGGATAGCTCGGCAGCAGTACCCACTGACCTTGCAAGGCTGCATCCGGGAACTTGGAGCGCAGGAGAACCAACTCCTGCTCAATGCGCGTCATCGCCCTAACCCCGGCGAAACCGGTGTCGCTTGGCGAAGCCATGACCAGGCTTCAACTCGACAACCTCCTCGGGCCCCAAGGTCCGCTGGTTGTTGTCGCCATCGACCTCGATGATTTGGGTGCCAGCCGCAAAGCCCGCCAACCGGATGATGTCCTTGGTCGTGATGTCGTCTGAATCCCACGGGTAGAAACGGCCCTCGATGTCCACCTCGTACTTGGCGCCGTCGGCCACTTCTTTCAGCCCCCTCTCACACTGGTCACCCCACGTTCCGAATCGCAAGTGTTGCATCCGTGACACGTGTTGCGTACATTATACGCAAGGACCCCATCCCCTTGCAAGAGCGCAATACGTCTTATTCATGCGACGGGAAGGGTGGGCACAGTTGTGTCTGATGTGAACCTTGCTGAACTAGCTGCGCTGATCCGAACGAAGCGTGGTAATCGCGGGCTCCAAGCGGCGGCGAAGGAGATCGGAGGCATCAGCGCCTCGACCCTGTCACGAATCGAAAGGGGTCATGTACCCGATCTGAACACCTTCCTGCGCCTGTGCCGGTGGCTCGGCGTCTCCCCAGACCACCTCGCACACAATCTCAGCGTTAGCTCAGAACCGCAAAAAGCAGCGGCAACGGATGTTGATATAATTACAGCGCACCTTCGGGCTCAACGTACTTTGGATCCCAAAACAGTGGAGGCCTTGGTAACTATGATCCGTTTAGCGTTTGAGGCTGCCGGGCGGGGAGACTGGCCCCAGCCAAGTCCGCGATAGACATGCAAAGAGGATTCAAGACCCAATCCGAGGCGTGGGCGGTGGACTTGCGTCGTGCTCTTGACCTAAACCCCCAGGATCCCCTAGCAGCCGAACAATTGGCTTCCCATCTAGGTGTTTTCCTCGTCGGCCCACATGACATTCCCGGTATGGACGCGGTCACACTTTGGCAATTGCTATTCACCGATCCGTCCAGTTGGTCGGCCTTGACAATTTCCGTTGGAGATCAGCCCGTAATTATTAGGAATACAGAGCACGCAAAGACGAGACAACAGAGCGACCTCATGCACGAGCTCGCCCACTTGCTGTGCAAGCACGAGCCCTCGATGGTTCTCCAGATAAGCGAGTTCCCTTACCCTCTCCGGGACTACGACGAGGAACAGGAAGCAGAAGCCAGTTGGCTAGGCGGTTGTCTACAGTTGCCGCGGCCAGCACTGCTCTGGGCTGCTAGACGCCAGTTGTCTGAGGCAGCAATGGTCTTGCACTTTGGCGCTAGTGTGGATTTGATTCGATATCGTCGCCAGGTAACTGGCGTGACTAGGCAACTAGCAACGTTCCGGTCCAGGCGTTAGCCGCAACGACCAATGCGGGATCACCGCACTACACTCCTCAAAGGCGTGGAGCTAGGGCCGTGATGGAGATGCGCGATGCCGCGAGGGTGTTGCGCAAGTCGGGCGCTGCGCGCCGTCCAGGCTCAGGCCGCCGCTAGGTACTCGGGCCTCAGCAACGACCTCGTCGACTAAGCTGCCTCCGGCGATTGATGGCGCATAAGCAGGGTCGTCAGTGCCTAGCGAGCCGAACCATCGCAGGTCCCAGGCCATACCGTGCCCCCGACCATAACTCCAGGTGGTACGAACGTGACCCAAGAGGAAATCGAAGCGCGCGCCTTGGCGTTCCTGTACCGAACCGCCTACGGCACGCCATTTCTCCACCACATGAGTACGTGTCGCCTTGTCTATGGATGGCGATTGGAGTACCGATCGCCCGTCGGTCCAGCCTGACAGCCTCCGGAATCGAGATCTGGATGGAGGCCGACACCGATCCGTACGGCCATCCTGCGCCATAGGGACCGACGGGCTACTCCGGTACGTGCATTCCACCCGAGCCCTACGGGACGGTGTCCGCAAGCCTCGCCTGCGGCTCAACGCTAACACTCTCGGGAAGGCGCACGGTCATGGTGCCGAGCACCGGGAGGGGCAAGACGTCGGCCGCCCAACCTTGCGCCAGTACGCCAGTCGTCGAGGGCGACGGTGACACCGAAAGGCCGCTGACCGTAGGGGTCTGGCCCGCCGTCTGACCCGACGACGTCGCGCTGGCCTGGAAGATCCCCGGCGACGTTTTGGTCAGCCCGCCCTCGGATACGAGATAGTCCGTGAACGCCGTCGGAGCCTTGGTCGTGTCGATCTCGACCTGCCCACCGGCGAGCGCCTGGACGTTCACGTCCCTCGCGGCGCTGTTGGCCGCCCCCGACAGCACACCCGCGTACGCGCCCTGGTCGTGAGACAGCCCGTTCACCGCGGTGAACGCCGAGACAAGCGCCAGACTCGCACCTACCAGCACCAGGCCCACCACATAGGGCCCGAAGGGGCCAAAGAACCCCGCGTCGTCACGCAGCCTCCTGAGCCGCTCCAATACCGTCTCCCTCCCTGGCGTTTGCGTCGAACCTCAGAACCGGTGCGGCACGCCAACCAGCCCGGTCAGCACGACCACCCAAACGACTCCCGCGAACGGTGCCATCGGAAGCGCCCCGCCGAGTCTCACGCGGCCCCACGTCGCTACCCACCGCGCGAGCGCGAACAAGGCCATGGTCACGGCGGACCCAAAGAACAGAACCAGGGCCAGAAACGGGCCACCGCCGAGCGCGCACACGGCCAGGAGCTTCGCATCCCCGGCGCCCATGCCCGTAGGCACCAGAAGCCATAGGCCGAGTAGCACGGCGGCACTTCCCGCCCGGATCGCGGTCGTCATGAACGAGAGACCCTCCAGATCCGCTGCCACCAGGAGCACCGCGGCCGCGATGACCAGGGGGTTGGGGATGCGTCGCACCCGGATGTCCCACACGGATGCGGCGGCAAGCGCGACCGTCAGGATCGTCGCGTCGGCCGCCGTCATGGATTCCCCTCCGGCATGAGGCGACCAAGGCCCGGAACAAGCGCACCCGTTCGAGCCGCGTAGCCAAGGTACCCAGGCAGATTCGCCGCGAGCTTGCGCTCCTCCACCCTGGCACGCGCGTACATGAGGCCCGCCCATACGGCTGCCGCTGCTAGCAGCGACGGGCTCGGCTCGGCGACCACCGAACCTGCCGTGATCAGGAAGTACGCCAGGTACATCGGGTGCCTCACGAACCGGTACGGTCCCGTGGCCACGAGCGTGCGTACCTCGGGGAGGACCGAGAACGCCGTCCTGAGGTTCAAGAGAGCCCAGGTGCCGAGCCCGTACCCGACGAGTGATAGACCTTCTGACGCACCGCGCACCCACGGGTTCGATACAGGGCTTCCATGAAGTACCGCAAAGCCCACCACGTAGAGCCACGTCGCGACGCTCGGCACCAGGGTCTCCGTCCAGCCCCACGCCGGTACCCGGGCCTTCGGGGAGATGAACGCAAATACCGCCGTGGACACCTCGAAGGCGAGGTAAGGGAGCATCCATGGCCAAAGCCGGGGCTGCACCCGCGCAAGCACGCCACCCAGCACCAGAACGGCCGCACTTCCGGAGAGGTACGTAAGCAGGCGGCCCAAGGTCGACATCGTGCATCCCCCCAACCAACGAACAAGGGGCCCGGCGCACCGAGCCCCCTGTTCCGCCTATCGCCCTAAGACGTAGGCGCCTGCTGGCACGAGGTGTTGACCGAGCCGCTGTTGGAACCGAAGAAGCAGGTCGTCTGCCCCTGCATGCCGCCGTTGACCGCGGGGACGAGGTAGTTCAGGACCCCGTAGCCGACGAGAATCCCCGCGCCGATGCCGATCGCCCAGTTGATGTAGGTCATCCAGTCGCCACGGTCCGACCGCAGCCGCCGCAGCCTGCCGCGTCCGAATCGTGCCGACAAGGCCGCGCGAACCTTGTTCACGTTCTCTCCCCCTACCTTGAACTTAGGCACTTTAGGCCTGAAGTGCCTATGAAAGAGGGGCCGCCCCTCAGCAGTTGGTCTGCTGAAGGGCGGCCCCATGAGGACTCGCTCTTGGGTCAATGGTTCCGTGTCGACGCCGGCGTGATCAGATGGCAGACGGTCGAAGCCGGACAGTCCTCAGGGCGCAGGCGCCGGGCGCGATCACGCAGGCCCTCCAGCGCCCCTCGGAGCTCCACGAGCTCCGCGATGCGGGCGTCGACCTCGGCCGCCTTCTGCTCCAGCAGCGCCGAAACATGGGTACACGGCGCTTGGCCGCGATCGCGAAAGACGACCACCTCGCGTAGTTCGCCCAACGTGAAGCCAACGGCCTGGCCCGCTCGGACGAAGGCCAGGCGATCGAGTGCGTCCTCCCCGTAGACGCGATACCCGGCCCGTGTGCGCGTAGCAGGTTGCAACAGGCCCTGCTCCTCGTAGAACCGTATGGCCTTGGTCGTTAGGCCAGATCGTTCGGCAAGTTCGCCGATGAGCACACGCATCACCCTCTTGACATTCCAGTATAGGGGAGGGTTTAAGGTCCGTATCGAGGAGGTGGCGGTGACGCATGGACGTTGAGGTTGTGTACTTCGACCATTGCCCGAACTGGCGTCTGGCGCGGGAACGCCTGGAGGCGGCCCTGGAGATTGTGGGCCGTCGCGACGTAGACGTTCGACTTCACCTAGTGGCCAACCCCACCGAGGCGCGTGCTGCCGGTATGCACGGCTCGCCGACGATCCTGGTAAACGGCGACGATCCGTTCCCTCACGCTGCGGCAGACGTTTGGTCCTGTCGCCTGTACCGCAACGGATCGGCCCTTGAAGGCGCTCCCACCGTATCCGCACTCGTCGAAGTCCTTCGGTAGCCCGACTGCCGAGGCCCCACCGCCAGTGTGATCTCTTCGGTGTGGTACGTGCCTTACGAACGCAGCCCCGTTCGACGTGGGGACCTTGGGCGGCAACGCACAGCCAGCGCTACAAGAGCCCGAATCCGGAGTGCAGCATGACGTATCCGGGTATCAGCAGCAGCGCGGCAAAGCCCATGAAGAGCGCGCCGCCGGCGGCGGCCATGTAGTTCGGTATCGCCGCGGTCGCGGCCTCGACGATCATGACGCGGATGGCGGCGAGCTTGTCCCGTACGTCCTCCAGCGCCTGGGCGTGAAGCCGGCGCTGAAAGCCGACCACCAGGATCCGGGCGACGTCCTTCGCGAGCGGATGTCCGACGCGCTCCGCCCAGCGCTCAATCGCTAGCGGGAAGTCATGGTGAGCTCCCGTCTCACTCAGGACGCGCATGAACTCCTCACGGAGCGCGCCCTTCGGATCCGTGTAGGGCAACCCCGCCCGAACGCCCTGGATGGGGTCCCCCGTCAGCTGCACCACCTCAAGCATCGGCCCCAGCGTATCCGGAAGCTCGGCCAGGATGCGCGTCCGCCTGTCGGACACCTCACTGTTGAGGATGGCGCGCGGCAAGAGCACGAACCCGGCGGCCGACACACCGACCACGATGGGCCACGGAAGGCGCATGAGAAAGCCGAGGAGTCCGGCCGGCATGAGGGAGACCAGGAGCTGAATCCTGAGCAGGAGCACGGGGTCCATGTGGACCGACCGGCATACCTCCTCACTGTTCGGTCCCCACAGTCGGAAGATCAGCGCCCAACCTGCGTCACCCAGCGTCCGAAGCCGGGCACCGGACGCCATCCCCTGGCCGCGCTGGCGGAGGACCAAGTCGGATACCTCGACGGCCCGGTAGAGGCTCAAGCCGGCGCTCGCGCCGGCCGCGATAGAGAGCAAGACCCTGACCAGCACCTTATTCACCTACTTCCATAACCTGAAGGACCCTGAGGTACCCCGGCTGCACGGTGTGGGTCTTCCCGGTCGAACGGCCCCGGCTGCCATCGGAGGCACCAGAACGGGCGCCTCCGCGACGCGCCCCTCTTCGGCGTCCTTAGCGATTGCGCGTTCCGGCCAGCCGTTGACACCTAGCAACGTGACCGGGCCGGAGGCCGTGAGGGTCACACGGGAAGCGAGCCTCAAGGCGCTGTCCGTCCATGCGCCCAACCGTGTCACCTCCTGATGGGAACACGAAGGGACCGCGCCGCCGGCGAACGCGTCGCAAGGGCGCGTAGCGGCGAGGCGGACCCCGGTGGGCGCGCACATCGGCGGGGCCGGTTAATCAGTCGAAGGTCAGCCTGATCCCTCGTACCGTCGCAGCGGAAGTGCACCCCGAGCTCCACGTCTCGGGCCCGACTTCGACAGTTGGTAGGCACATGAAGAGCCCGCAAAGCCAGGCCCCGCAAGGCTTTGCGGGCTCTTTGGCCTAGGGGTGTCGTGTTACTACATCGCCCTCCCGCGCGCGCGCTCGATCCGCAATACCACGGGCGGCTCCGCCACCTTCATAGCCGTGAACAGGCTGGCCTGCGCCGGCCGCGTCTCGGTGCGCCGCCACACCGTCCCAGCGTCACCTTCGAACCGCCCGAGGTGCATCCGCCCAAGCTCGTGGCGGATCTCCGTCCACGTCTCGCCCGTCCGGTACTCGGCGATCCGCACCAACATAAGCGCCAGCCAGCACAGCACCACGTGCGCGCGGATCCGGTTCTCCAGGCGGTGGTAGAGCGGCCTCAGCTCGAGCGTCGTCTTGAGCGTCCTAAAGGCGTCCTCCACCTCAAGCAGCTGCCGGTAGCCCAGCACCACGTCCTCCGCCGTCAGCGTGTCGTCCGACGTGCCGATCAGGTACTTGCCGTCCAGCCGCTCCTCCTCGCGGATCCGCTCCCGGTTCAGGCTCAGCCGCCCCGTCTTCTCGTTCAGCCTCACGTACCGCCCGTAGACCTCATGGGCGGCAAGCTCGCACGCCGCCTTCACATGCCCGACCTCGAGTTCGCGGATCGCCGCCATCGCCTCGGTCACGTGCTTCACGATCGACTCGCGGGTCTTGCGGTCGCGCTCGGCATCCTTGGGATTGCGCACCAGGACGAACCGCTGCCTCTTCTCGCCGCTCCCCACCCAGATCTCCTTGACCTCTATGTTGTCGCGCACGCTCCGAAAGCGGCCCGGTCGGGACAGCGCCTCCTCCACGCCGGCACTGCCCTGGCGCATCTTCACCCCGGCGATGTAGTGGTCGCCGCCGCGTGTCATCTCACGCAGGTTCGCCTCGGACACGAAGCCCCGGTCGACCACCTGGACCACCCGCCCCAGCCGCCAGCCCCGAAGGTCCTCGCGCACGGTCTTGATCCGCGTCACGTCGGTCGTGTTGCCCGGCCACGTCCAGACCCGGATCGGGATGCCCTCGCGGGTGACGGCGAGCCCGATCACCACCTGGGCCAGGTCGGGGCGCGAGTCCTTGGAGTGGCCGCGGCGGCGGAACTCGTCCTCCCCCTCGGTCTCGAAGTAGGTGGACGTCGTGTCGAAGAAGAGCAGGTCCACCTCGAGGTTCAACAGGTGGGCGACGCGCTCGAACACGCGCCGCTGCAGGTCCTCCTCCGCCTCGATCAGCACGTCCATGGCGCGGTAGAGCTGGTGCAGGGGGATCTGGTCCACGTCGGGGATGGCGACGTGACCATCGAGCCACTCGGCGGTGGCGCGCTTGCTCCCCGGCTCAAGCGCTCGACCGGCGACCATGGCCAGAATCGCGCGCTCGACCGGGGCGCTGAACTTGCGGTCCTTGACCAGGTCCATGATCACGGCGTCGAGGCCGAACTCATGCCACAGCGAGGCGAGGGGGTAGGCCGGGCCATACGGGAAGCTCTCAACGAAGCGCAGGTCGCCTGAGGCGGGGTCCAACTCGGCCTGGGTCTCGAGAGCGTCTTCGGGAGACAGGAAGCGGGTGATGCTCTTGGCGAGCCGGCGGAGGGAGGCTTCATCGACTTCGTCGGCGCGGCCGAAGTTGTAGACGACCTTCGCAACGGGGTATCCCTTCTTGGGGTCACGGACACTCTCGGCGAGTTGGAGGTAGCGGACCGTCTCGCCGGTCTTGTTGGTACGGGTGGTCGATCGCAGATACATCTTGCCTACATTATCGTGAACTTCCGTTTAACAGTCAACCGTACGTGCCATAGGCGTGTGCCTACAGTTTTCGGGCGTTCGTGCCTACGTGAGACCCCAGAAACCGCGCCACTACGCGATCGACCCCTCCGGCCGTGAGCGCCAGAGGGGTCGCAACTGTCGAACTCGGGTCGGGCTCCCGAGCCTTGAACACCACGTGGTCGTCCGGAAGCAACGCGTCGGTAGTACGCGGTCATCTCGCGATCGGACATCACCGCAAGCTGCGCCGCCACCGCCGATCCGAGCGCCTGTACCAACCAAGCCGCCCGACGGCGAAGGCCAGCCCACCGACGAAGGGGCGGGATACGTAGGCACCCCCCGGGACTGTGGCGGAATTGGGCCGAGAGCCAAGTAAAGATGACGCGGGGAGGCTGAGTTATTTCACAAGCAGCGCAAACAGGAGCGGAGCCAATACGTTCGCACCAGCGTGCGCCAACCAACCTGGCAAGATACTACCTGACTTATAACGTACCGCCCCCAGCAGCCATCCAGCTATGAACTGCACTAGCGCGAGAGGCCAGAATGTAATGCTGACGAGTAGCAGCAGGAGATGTGGAGCCAGAAATATTAGAGCCTGAAGACCGTTGCCGACCATAAATCCGTATCGGTCAAGCAACCTGCCGGCTATGAGCCCGCGGAACAATACTTCTTCGGCCAGTGCCAGCAAGCTGCTCGCAACGATACCGGACCCGGTCGCGCTTTCGCTGATGACGACATGAGGACTATATAGGATCGCGACAGGTATAGACCGCGTGGCGAGATAGATGATCGGCGTGAGGGCTATTAGGACACCGATAGCGATCCAGTATCCCGTTAGGGGGCCCGGTTGCCACCCAACAGCGGCCCAAGCCTCGCGGCGGCTCTTGCCCCGATTCTGTAACCTCCGAACATATACAACGGACGGAATGCTGAATATGAGGAGTTCAAGGACTGAACTGTACAGACAATTTGCCCCCTGTTCTGACGGTAAGGTATACCGAGGATCAGCTTGTGCAGGCCAACGGATGACCAGCACTGCGGCGCCGTCGACGTGCGATAGCGTGCGCACCGCCCTGAAGGACCAGAAGCTGCTCGTTCTCCCGGACAAGCGGTCCTCCCCGCCCCATCCGACCGCGTCATTATTGAGGCCCTCGCACCAATCTGCTTCCCAAGGTCCGTCACCATGGTCAGGAATGGTCTCAACGGACCGCCGTCCTGCTCCACAGCGCCTGCACTCTTGAGGCACTCGGCACCGACGTCGACGACATGTCTCCGCCCGCCGCAATTCACGCCGATCGACTTACTCCCACATGCGGAAGCTGAGTTAAGACCACCGTGGCGCCGAACTTCGAGTGCGTGAGCAGTGCCCTTGACTGAGTGAACGTGAACCACATTACCGACGACAGCCAACGCGACCGCATCGTTCCGTGGCGGTCCGGCGTCCGCCCCCGCAGTCTCGCGCCTGGCAGTGTCGCGCCTGGCCGCGCCGGGCCGGCCCTCAAGGACTTCCATGGACCAGTGTCCAAGCGATGCCAGTGCCAGAGCAAGGAGGCCTAGTCGTCCAGAGCCAGAGGCGTCGACTCATCGGGGCTCCCTCGTTTGTGATGGAAAACCCATGAGCCTACCGTGCTGCTACAGGACTGCCATCAGCGTGGGGGTCGGCGCGGTATGCGAGCGCGGCGGCCAGGCCCAGCACTGCCACCCCGTACGCACCAGCTACCGCAAGACCGGTCCACGGCGTCAATGGGTAGTAACCAAGTTGCGGCGTCTTAGGGCCCAACGCCTGAGTGTAGGCCGGCAGACTCTGCTGAATCGCAAACCCGGCGGCCGGCGTGACACGCAGCAACCACCGGGATACGCCGAGCGGCACGGCGCCGATCCGTGCCAGGACGTACGGGACGACGACCAACGAGAGGCCAGCCACCTGGGCGGCGACGCGACGGCGCGTCCACCAAGCCAGCCCCAGAGCGAACGCACTCGCCCAAGCCATCAACAGAGCGGTGCCGAGGATTACGCGTAGTTCGGTCGCCGGAGGGACCGGTAGCACCGTGTTGCCGCTGGAACTGAGCAGAGCTGCACCCAGCGGAACCGCTAGGATGGCCCCTATACCGCCGACGACGAAGCCTGCAGCCGCGATGGTGAGGCTCTGCGCCGCGAGTGCTTTGACTCGCGCGAATCGCCCCGACAGGCCCCCAGAACCCTCCCTCTTGTGGGTTTCGTCCGCGGCATATGCCGTGGCCGCCGCGATGATCGCGATGATTCCGGCAAACGTCCCCATGAGACTGCGCTCGATGGGCCACCCAGATCCGAGCCCGAGCGGCGCAATGTCCCCCGAGCCAGTGACGGAGAACCGACCGCGGACCTCTACGGCGCGCCCCTGCAAGTGTCTCGGTAGGCCCTTGGGCGCACCAAGGTCTACCGAGGCCCAGCGGCCGTTGATCTTGCCGCTGAGCTCAATGCGGCCGAACACGGCTGTAGCGCTCGTGAAGCGACTTGCCCCCTCCGACACTGTGAGATCGTGCGGGGACGTGACAAACAGCCCCACCTGAACCGTATCTGGCATCGGCCCGACATGAACGGTGGCCACGCGCGTCCACCGCCTGCCCGTTGTTGAATCGTAGCCGGTGAATGTGTCGCCGGACCGTGTAAGCCGCAACCATATCGGCGATTCGCGGGATGCGTTGGGGGCGAGACCGGCAACGTCGCCCGTGAAGTTGTACTGCAGTCGAACGCCGTGGCTTCCGGTGACCATCATCGCAACGTAGCGCGCTCCCGGAGTCAGGCCACTCTTCATGATGATCCCCGCCTTCGCCCATGGCACGACCCCGGCCACGATGCGGTCGTTCAAAGGGGGCGGGTAAGTGATCAATCCGCTCACGGAGGCAACCCGTGCAGTAATCGTTCCATCGCCCACCAGCGGGCGATGCACGAACATAAACTCATCCTTGACCGCTTCCCCGTTGGGTCCCAACACGACTTGCCCACTCAGGGGTCCGCTGGGACCCTGGAGCGCCAGAAGGCCGGCGAGGAGCACCCCGGGCAGTAGGATCAAAGCGACGGCAATGACAAGGCTCGCAACCACACCGCGGGTTCTGAAGAGCCGTCTTGTCTCGGCATACACCAAGGCCACAAAGCGTTCCCCGTTGTGCCCGCCGCCAACGCTCACGCGACCACACCTCGTCTCTCTCCCTGGGTGTAACCTCGACCAGCCCGGTTGTGACACGACAATACCGACCGGCCGGTTAGACGACGGTTAAGATCGTGGCAGGGTGAGCGCCACGACAATGGAACGGCTTTTCCAGGAAGTCGTCGGCCCCTGTGTCCAGGCGGGCGCCCGTGTCGCAGAACCCCCTCCTCTTGTTTGTCGAGACTGCAAAAGAGGAGCGTCGGTGCGTGACGCCCCGAAGAACGGCATTTGGACGCAATGAAGGGATACCCGGTGCTGTGGACGTATACCGCTGTCGGTGGAACGTGCCGGACCGGGCGCGGGACGGCTAGGCCCGATGGCCCGCGCTGTGTGACAGACGCCGCACGGCAAGAGACGACTACCGCGTGGGAGTGGGAGGTAGTGGGGTGGCAGCAGATCTCGTCCGCAAACTCGGCTACAGGGGCGGGCCCGCCCTCGTCGTCAACCCGCCTCCCGGATACGACCTCGAGGTCGAGGCGCCCGGCTCCCAGGACGCGCCGCTCAACTTCGTGCAGGTGTTCGTGACGAGTGCGGCCGAGCTGCGCGCGGCGGTGCCTGCGCTGTTCGGCAAGGCGGCGGGCGACCCTGTGTTCTGGGTCACCTACCCCAAGCAGGCCTCGGGTGTGGCCTCCGAGCTGAACCGCGACGTCATCGCACGGATGATCGCCGACGAGACCACCTTCCGGGTGGTCAGCAACGTGTCCGTGGATGCCACCTGGAGCGCCCTTCGCTTGCGCAGGAAGACCCTTGTCCGGTCGCACGACTGAGAACCCGCGGAGGCGCCGCCGTCCTTCGCCCAGTCGTGTCCGTGATGTCGCCGAGTCGCAGACAGGCGGGTGCAGCGCTTGCGCGCGGGGGTGAGCGATTGCTCTCCAGCCCCTTGTCTGCCACCTGCGTCATGCGTCACGACGTGGCCGAAGATCGAGTACGTCGTCGGGTCGCGCCTGACGGCCAAGCCCGAGGCTGCGCTGTCCTACCGGGGCGACAGCTGGCAGGAGGTCGAGGACCTCGGTATCCGGGTGAAGGAGCTCACGATCGGCGACGAGGCCTACGTCGTCGTGCACAACCCCGAGGAGGAGATCCACGACCGCGAGCGCTGGCGGGAGATCGTGGCCCGGCTCAAGGCGACGTTGAAGAAGAACCCCTCGGGCTCGAGCCTTCTTCGCAACTCCCTCTACCGGCCGTACGTGCGCCTGACCGGCGAGGCGGTGCGGCTCAACCGCGAGGCGATCGAGCGCCACCGCCGCTACGATGGCAAGTACGTGCTGCGGGCGAACACCGCGCTCACCGGGCCCGAGATCGCCAAGGCGTACCGCCAGCTGTACCGGGTGGAGCGGGCCTTTCGCGAGCTCAAGGGGCCGTTCGAGATGCGGCCGGTCTACCACTACGTCGACCGGCGGATCCGGGCGCACGTCGCGGTGTGCTTCCTGGCCTACGTGCTGGAGATGGCGATCCGGCAGGCACTCGGCACCGCCGGGGTCCTGAGCGAGAAGGACTACCACGCCGTGATGGAAGATCTGCGGCCCCCCGGGGTGGGCGAGGTCGTCTCCAGGCGGGGTCGATACGTGATGCGCACGCCACTGGTCGGTCGAGCGCACGAGGCGTTTGCGGCCGTCGGCATGCGCGTCCCGCCGCGGGTGCTCGAGACGCTCGCTGCGAAGCCGGACAGCACCACGCTCTCGGGTAGCGCCATGTAGCGCGCCTACCACCAGACGCGGCCTGTACAAGTTTGAAGAAGCGGCGTGGGCACAGAGCACGTTACGATGAACGCCGCTCCGCGATCTCACCGAGCCGAGGGATTCGACGAGTAGCATTCGCCAACGTACTGTTTTGGTGGCTGGCAACCATCGAAGACACGCTGCTCTTGTTCACCACCCGGCTCCCAGCACAAGGCACTTCACCGAACGCGTAAAGGAGCGACGCAAGTGGGCAAGTTGATCGAGATCACGCATGTCAGTGTGGGCGGGCAGATCGACCCCGTGGACTGGGCTTTCCCATATTTGGATGACGAGCATGTCGCCTACGTCACCGAGCGCGTGCTTGCCGCCGACGCGCTTCTGTTGGGACGGCGAACCTACGAGGGCCTCTCAGCCGCGTATCCGGCGATGCAGCCGCGTCCCTTCGTGGACCGCATGAACGCCATCCCCAAGTATGTCGCTTCCCGAACTCTGCCTTCTGCCGGCTGGAATGCCACGGTCATTGGGGGAGAGGTCGCGCCCTTCGTGGCCGACCTAAAGGTTAGACATGACCGAAATCTCGTGAAGTACGGAAACGGATCGCTCGATGTGACCCTCATGGCGCACGGGCTCATCGATGAGATCCATGTCCTGTTGACGCCGGTGGCGGTTGGCAAAGGCCGGCATATGTTCGAGGAACTCGAAGGCGCCCCCCGATTGAGCCTCGCCGAGGCGAGGCCGCTTCGGAGTGGCGTCGTGCTTCTCGTGTACAAACCGATCGGCGAATGAGGGGCGGGGCGCGGCATCGGTGGAGGTACCCGATGCGATACCCCTGTTGCTCGATGGGTCCCGATACATGACCTGGAGATCGGGGGTGGCGGGGTCGAGTCGGTTGCAGCGCACAACACCGCCTGAAACCCTGACGAGGAAGGGACGGGCGTAGTGGTTACAAGTCGGCCGCGGGCCGTGCGCCTACGGCCGCTTGGCTGTCCGGGAGTGGGGTGTCAAACGGGAGTCTGCGCGCCCTTCGGCTTTTTGTGCATCGCCCTTGCGGCGTGTCGTCGACGCGAAGGTTAGGCACCGGTCAAGATCGCGGCAGGGTGACCGTTACCTCGGAGCCACGACCAAGACGGCTCTCCATCGAGATCCGCCCGCCATGACGCTCAACAATGGACTTGGCTATGGCGAGCCCCAGCCCACTACCTCCCATCTCTCGTGACCGCGACGGCTCCACACGGTAAAGCGGCTGGAAAACCTTCTCAAGGTCCGCCTCGGGTATGCCCATTCCGGTGTCACGAATTCGGACCACGGTCTGCGTGTCGTCGCCGATCCCCTCGATGTCCACTCGGCCACCGTCCTTGTTGTACTTAACGGCGTTTTCCACGAGGTTAAAGAACACTCGACGCAACAGCTCCCTGTCGCCGTCGACGATGGCATCGGAAAGGTGCTCTTCGACGCACACGTTCTTGGCCGCCGCGATATCCACCAGGGAAGCGATGACCTCGCCTACCAGGTCGCTTGCTCCGATGTGCTCATACTGGTCCTTTTCCAGGCTTTTCTGCAGGTCAAGCAGATCCTGGATCAGACGAGCCAGTCGATGGGCATCGGCCATGACATCGTCGAGAGCGGCTTCGTACTCCGCAATGGTTGGGCGGTCACCGACTCGCAACACCTCGAGGTTTGCAATGATGGCGGCGAGCGGCGTCTTGAGCTCGTGCGCAGCATTGACCGCAAAGAGCCGCTGGCGCTCGAATGACTGTTCCACCCTGGCCATCATGTCGTTGAACGAACGGCCCAGGCGAGAAACCTCGTCACCTACTTCCGACACACGCACGCGCGCAGACAGGTTATGCTCGTCAATTGCCTCTACGGCCGCCGCTAGGGCCGACACCGGCTTTAGGGCGAAGACCGCAATGAGATAGGACGCACAGGCTCCTACAGCAAGCATGATCAGCACGTACCCCAACGTGACCGTGGTGAGTGATATGTAACGGTTCACGGCGACGACGGAGTGCCTCGCTCCGCCTGGGACATGAGCACTCGAAGCAGGAAAGTGGACGGTCGTAGCCGCAAAGAAGGCTGCCACGAGGAGGCCCGCCATTGCGAGCCCGAGGGCGGCGAACAGGGACACGCGTAGCCGCAAAGGAATCATCGCAACCTCTATTCCCTCGCAATGAAGTAGCCAGCCCCGCGAAGATTTTTGATCGCGAAGTGGTCGGCGGTAGCGCCTGCCATCTTTCTATTCAAGGTGCTCACGTGAACCTTGAGGGAATTGGAGAACAGAGCCGTATCGCCGCTCCAAATATGATCGATCAGTTCCTCAGCGCTCACAATCCTTCCGGCATTGGTCAATAGGTATTCGAGGATGGCGTACTCTTTGTTCGTCAAGTGCACAGGCTGTCCACTCGCGGTTACGCGTCTCAGTCGTGAATCGAGCCGAACATCGCCGTGTGCTAGACAGCTGTCACGCTGGACAAACGCCCTGCGCAAGAGCGCGCGCAGGCGGGCGTCCAGTTCGTGGAAGTGAAACGGCTTCTCCAGGAAGTCGCTGGCGCCTGCGTCTAGGCCGGCAACCTTGTCGCGGACATCCGATCGTGCAGACAGGATTAAGACACGAACGTCCGGATGGCCAGCGCGCATTCGCTGAAGTGTGTCGATGCCGTCGAGCTGAGGAAGATTGAGGTCCAAGACCACTGCGTCGTATGGGTGAACGTCAAGGAGCGCCAGGGCCTGCAAGCCATCGTCCGCTGCATCTACTGCGTAACCGGACTTCGCGAGCCCTCGCCTTAACGCCCGCTGCATCGAGGGCTCGTCCTCGACCACCAATATTCGTACGTTCTTCACCCCCTCCTGTGGTTGGTCCAAGCAGGGTCTCAGACCACGGTGTTTGCACACTAGACGAGCCCGTTCGTAGCGGCCGCCTCGGCCAAGTGCGCGGACGTCGCAGCGTGTGTGGTTTCGCGTAACCGGCACGCCAACCTTTTGGTTCAGAGGTGGAATCCTAATCCCAGTTGGCAAAGACATACGGCGGCGGAGCCGCGAGCTTGTCTACCGAGTCGAGGAAGCGACCAACCGAGCGGGCCATGATCCCCGATGCAAGGGGACGGCGTTCCGATGTTTCAAGATGCAGCCCGGCCGGCGCACTCCGATTGGGAACGCGCCGAAAATCGCGGCGCACCGCGGCATGGAGGCAGTCACGACGACGCCGTGCATGCCAGCGCGGCCAACTGGCACACGGGCCGCAAGGGCAAGTACTGGCGCCACTAGGTGCACGCGGCCGAAAGCGTGGTCTAACTCGGGGTCTTCGAGGGGCCCACGCCCCACGGTCACGCGCGCGAGCACACCTGGGCGGGCTACACGCGCGGTCCTTGTACGCACACCCGGCGTGCCCCGCCGCACCGAGAACCAATCGCGCGCACTGGCGCGCCACGAGCGCCGGTTCGCGGACAGGCTGTCCCCGGAGCGGCGCTCTGGCACCCGGTCTTGCTCGTTCCCGCGCTCGCGAAGGACCGGTCCGTGCGTGCGCCGGTGGTAGCGAGACGGGTAGGGCTACGAAGCGGGGCAGGCCGGCGATTTTGTTCTCCGGTGAGACCGCCCTGTAGCCCATTTTGAGGCGCCGGCGGCGGCCGGGGTCGCCACGAGCCGGAGCAGGAGGCCGCCCTGGCAGGGGTAGAGGCTCACGCTGAGCGTGCCGCTCGCGACGCCTGCGAACATCTTGGGCAGGGCGAGGGTCGAGCGTGACAGAAGGCGCCCGTCGGGGGCCAGGCGGACGAGCACCGGCCCGAACGTGGGCGTGTACGGTCCCTCGGTCCAGTCGGCCACCTCGAGGAAGGCTATGGCACCTCCGGCCCACGCCGGCACGTTGTTCAGCAGGTTATAAGTCCAGGTCGGCAGGTCGAACTAACCGGGCGGGCCGCCGCCGGGCGGGAAGCGCTGCACGGACGCGACGGGCGGGCAAACCTCCTCTCGGGCTCGCGCACATTGGTTGCGCGGCGGCAAGGGCGACGACGCTGCCGCCGTCGGGGAGGAGGAGCGGCGTGCTCGCCCACGGCGGCACCTGCGTCGTCGTCGGATCCTCCACCGCGAAGGCGTAACCCGCAGGCAGCGGTCGCGGCGGCCTCACGGTCGGGAAGCCGACCGCGTCCGTCGCATTGAGCAGCGTGCCCGGGGCGGGCGCCGCGGCCAGCGTCCCGCCCGCGGCCATGAGGAGCATGGCCAGGATTGCGGCAGGTAAGGCTCGTGCCCGCTTCATCCACCCACCCCCCGGGGCGGCGCGGTCCGGCGTTGCCACGCGACTGGCGCGGCTGGAGTTTCCATCCTTGAGCCGCTGGACAACCCTGTGGCCGACGAGTGCCCCCCTGCGTGGCCGTCTGCGTGGCCGTCTGCGTGGCCGTCTGCGTGGCCGTCTGCGTGGCCGTCTGCTTGGCCAGCCCCGGGCCGGAGCGGCCCCAACAGCCTTGCCACCTGCTGCGTCCTGTTCGTTGGGGCTATCAGGGCACCGCGTCTTTGCGCCACCGGGCGCAAGGTGCCTGTGGGCTCGGTGGACGCCACGTGCTTCAGTACCTGAGCCAGGGCCCGCCACTACCGACCGCGCCCTGAGCACGCCCAGCCCGCCCCGTCGTCGACCCTTCAACCCGCATCCACCGGCTGCGAGGTGCGCAATTTGGGATGCACGCGCAATCTCACCCCGGAAACGACCACGACACTCCTTCGCCAAGCCAAGGCCGGGGATGACGAAGCCCGAACCCAGCTAATAGTTCGCTACGGTCCCCTCCTCCTGCGCATGGCATCCCGCGCGACGGGGCGCTACATATACAAGGAGGACGACGAAGCCGCCATTGCACTGATCGCCTTCAACGAGGCGATCACAAGCTTCGACCCGGATCGCGGTCGAAGCTTCGTTCGCTTCGCCCAGCAGGTCATCCGGCGCCGCCTGGTCGATCACTACCGCCGCCACCGCCGGACAGAGGTGGTTATGTCAGACCTGGAGCGGGAAGGCGAGGCAGGCTACGCCGACGTGTCCGTCCAGGATCAGGCAACGGTTGAGGAAGGCGCCAGGACCAAGAAGCCGAGGCTCGACGCGAGGAGATCCTTAGATTTGAGGCCCGCCTGCATCACTTCGGCCTGAGTCTTGAGGAATTGGTGCGAATCTGCCCTCGCCACGACGATAGCCGCCGTAGCGCGATGGCCATCGGTCAACTGGTGGCCGCCGATCCACGACTCTTGCACCACCTTCTCGCTCGCCACGAACTTCCACTCAAAGCGCTAGAGGATCTTGTCTCGGTCAGCCGCAAGACCCTTGAGCGGCAGCGCCGGGACATCATCGCGGTCGCTTTGGCGACAAGCAGCGAATTCCCCCACCTGAAGGGCTATCTCCACAAGGGTTAAGTCCACTCTTTTGCCGGAGAGCATCTCCGACGCGGCAGTTCCCTGGCGCTCGGCGTCGGTTACCCCCTCTTGTGGGCCGCCTGACCCGGCGCCGCACGCCGCGCCGCGGCATAGGCGATCAGCAGGCTGACGCCCACCAGAGCCGCCGCCACCGCCGTGACAAGGACCCCGAATCCACTGCGCATGATCCGCCCGTAACCCATGAGGCCGAGGGCGACGTAGAACGCGCCCGCCCCCACTGCCCCAAGCTGAACGATCAGGGTCGATTGCCGTGACGCCAGGATGCGCCCGCGCTGAAGCCTCTCGTCCTCCCGAAGCTCTTTCTCGATGTCTTCGAGCGCCTTGTACACGGCCGCGCTCGCGGCTCCCTTTTCGGCTTGTTGCAGGGTGTGCGCGAGGCGCTGAAGGCTCCGGATGCCGTGGTCGAGGGCCTGATCCCAGAGGACCTCACCCACGGTCCTTCGCATCCCCCCCACGTTCGCCCGCACCGGCGCGATCGCCCCACGGATGACGGCCCCCAAGGGGTTCGGAACGTCGGGAGCCATCTTCTCCACGGCCCGGGGCAGGCTCCCCTCCGTCAGGTAGCTCATCAGAACCCCCGAGAGAAACGCCGGCATCTGCTCGACCACCCGCCTGTGGCGAATCGCAGCGCGTGCGCGAGAGATCGTCTGAAGGGCGGTCGCGCCGACGACCCAGGCAATCAGAGCCACGACTACGTTAGCCCCAAGCAGGTACACAGACAGGCCCAGGAGGGCCCCCACCGCGACCCGCACGGGTAGAGGCGCTCCGGTGGCCAGAGCCGCAGTCACGCGAGACCTCATCCGCACCCTCAGGGGGCGCGCCTGAACCCCGCTGACGACCCGGGCCTTCAGGACTGCGTTCGCTTCCTCGAAGGCCACGTATCCCCATGCCGCGGCGACAACGACCGATGCCGGCACCACAACGGCTGCGGTCATTCCGGGGTCCCTTCTCCAAGGTCCAGTTCGATCGACTCCACGCCCCCGCCAGCATCGTCGGCCGGCGAGGCGGTAGGCGTCGCCACCTCCTTCGGTCGAACCGCCTCCGGCACCCGCACCTTGTAGCTCGAGCGCAGAAGCATGGCCTCGTACTTGTCGGGCGAGAGGGGGTTTACCACCTCGTGGTGCCCGATCTCCTCACCCGTCTTCCGGTCGAAGCCCTCGTGCCGGTAGAGGATGATCGGCCGGAAGTCCCTTTCGGTCACCACGCCCTCCGTCGGAAGGAGCTCGTAGATGCCCCGGACCCGAAAGCTCTCCTTGCGCCTTGGACCCTCGAATCGCTGCATCTCGATGTAGAAGTCGATCGCGGAGTGGACCTTGCGGAAGGCCACGGCGTCCGTGATGTTCTCCGTCGTGTGCAGGTACGTGTCCACCAGCCGGTGCGTCATCTCCAGCGGCGAGGTGGCGTGGCCCGTCGCGAGGGCGCCTGTGCCCTGCTGCGCCGTGTCCATCAGGGCGACCGTCTCCCATAGGCGGATCTCCCCGACGACCACCCGAACCGCGCTTTCACGCAGGGACCACGCGCTCAGGGTACGCATGTCGATCGGGCTCTCCGGCCGGCTCACGGCGTACATGCTCATCACCGGCACCGTGGGCGTGATCTCCACGATGTCCTGGATCAGGACCGTGTTGCCGTCGTTCGGGTCGATGTGGTTGATGAGGTGGGTCTGGAGAAAGGTCTTTCCCGACCGCTGGGGGGCGAAGATGACCGCGGTCTGGAAGCTGTCCACGATGGCGTACAGGAGCCCCAGGGTGGTTTCGTCTACCGTCCCGTGGGCCAGAAGCTGCTCGCGGGTCGGCGTGTTCGTGTCGTCGACTCCTCGCCGCATGGTGAGGGTAAAGTCGTGCATGACGTGCGGTGGGATGTGGATGCTCACCCGCCAGGGGCCCGCCATGAACGTGGCGTACGGGGTCGAGGCATCCAGCTTGGTGCCGTAGAGTCCCGCGAAGTGCTGAAGCTCCTTCACCGGGTCGGTCCCGGGGGCGAACCGGACTGCGGGATCCTCCGCGTACGGGCGACTCCGGCGGCGCGACGTAGCGCGCTGGACGCCGCTCGTCGAGACCATCTGAATCTCGAGCACGTCCGGGTCGTTCAGGATCTCGGCCAGGTCTCCCAGCAAGAACATCTTGCCCTCGCACCGCCGCCGTACGTGGTCGATCTCCGTCTGCGTGAGCCGGACCGTCCGCGTCTCCTGGGCGTATTGGGCGATCAGGGTCTTGATGCGCAACTGCGCGTACACGTCCCCGATGATGTCCTTGCTGAGAAGGTCGGCATGTTCACGCGCCATGCGGTCCATCACTTCGTCCACGGCCTGGTCGTAGATGCTCCGCTGCTCCTGGAGCGCAGCAGGCCCTCGGGTCTCCCCTAAGGCCGGCGCGGACCCCCGCCTGTTTGCCCAGATCGCGCGAAGGTCGTGCCGGGTATCGTGCAGTACCGCTTCTTCCTCCATGCCCTCACCTCACTACAATTGCGCCCTGTCCGAGGATGAGGCGAGCCAGCGCACGATGCGCGCAAGCCCCCTGTCCCCACTCGTCTCGTGCGACACGTCAGCCTTACGCCTATCGGGCCCGCCTCGTCGCGGGGCCGGCGTCGGCCGATCCACCCACCGCTTGCGGCGGTCCAGGGAGACGAGGTCGCCTGCCACCGTGACGAACAACTTCGCCCATGGGTCCTGTGGGCCAACGTCCATGGCGATCGGGCGGTGGGCCATGAGAGCCCGCCGGTGGCGAACCTCCTCGCTCGGAAGCACGATCGCCTGCGCGTCCGGCATACCCAGGCGGTCGAGGATGTCCGCAGGCGCCCATCCGCCCGGGCCGACCTTGTTGATGACAATGGTGAGCCGCGAAGGGTCCGACATGGAGTGCTGTACCCAGGAGAGCCGCGCCACGGACTGCTCCACCCGGTCGTCTGTCGCGTCGATCACGTAGAGCGCCTTGTCGGCCCGGTCCAGCGCCACAAGCACGCTCTCGTCGTCGAGCACCGGAGACGTGTCGATGACGGTCAGCGCGTACTGTGCCCGCGAGAACTCGATTAGGCGCTCGAACGCCCCTGGACGGGCGTCACGCAACGTCCCGAGGACGCGTTCGGAGATCGGCCGGAGGGTGTAGGTCTGCGTATCCTCATACCTCAGCTTCAGCCGCAGGTAGAAGTCGTCGTCCCATTCACCCTGAAGGAGCGCCTCGAGACCTGGCTGGTCCGAGAGCGGAAACCCAAGACGCAGCGCAGCGTTGCCCGGAGGCAACGTCGACAGGTCCAGCAGAAGGGATGTGATACCGAGGCGACCCGCTAGAATCGCTACGTTCAGCGCCACGTTCGTCTTCCCGACTCCCGTAGCGGCCGAGAAGACCCCGATCACCCTGCTCGGTACTGGTACCGAGATCGTGCCCCCGCCCGGGACAGAGGTGCCTACCACACCGACGCCCGCTTGGCTCGCGCGCACGGGCTCTCGCCATATGGGCCGGCCAACTGGCTCGTCACGCACCGGTACCCCGGCCAGTTTCCGCGTCGCCTGCGACATGCGCCGGAAGAGCGGGTCAACCACCGTCGAGGGAAACGACACACGCCCTTCGGCTCGAGTCTCTCCGCGCAAGGCGAGAAGGCCGGCCTGTTCAAGAAGCGCGTCTGCGCTCGGCAGGTCGGTAGGCAACAGGAGTACCGCCACCTGCGCCCGGCGCGCCGCCCCTGCCAAGAGCCTTACGCGAGTCTCCAAATCAAAGCCGCCCGCCGAAGGCAAGTTGGAGATCGTCAGCACGCCGTCGATGTCCGGCGTCATGAAGCGCACTAAGTCCTCGAACGTCTCGGCGCGAGCAGCGATCGTGAACTCCCCCGCGTGCGAGGTCTCGAGGAGCCGTTCCACCATCGGTACGTACTTGGCGCCGAAGCCGAGCGCGATCTTGCGGACCTCGCCCGATGCGAATTCCACACTCGGGGCCGCTGGCGGCGAAGCCACGTTTCCCACCACGTCAGCGTAGCTACGCGGCTGCCGCAAGAGTCCGGGCAGCTCATGCGATAGGCTGTCGCCCACGGTCCAGTCGTAGACGCCTGCCTTCATCGCCTCGTCCGTTAGGGCTTCGTTGGGTGCGTCTAGAAGCAGGATCACCCGCACCCGCGGCCACGTGGCGCGTACACGGCTGACCGCCATCGCCGTGGGCATGCTGCCGGGCGTGATCGAGGCCAGCGCCAACACGTCGCAGTCCAGATCCTGCCGCAGAAGATCGTCGAGCACTGCGGAGGTGCCGGCGATCACGCCCTCGGCGGACGCAATAACCTCCGCGATGGCGCCGGCCGGCGGGTCCGGACAGCAAAGATGAACGCGAACCGTCATGCCGTCATTCCTCCGTTCTGACATCGACGAAGCGCACCTACCACACCCCAAGGGCCACCAACGAAGAAGCCCGCCACACAGGGCGGGCCTCGATCATGTCACTCAGACCGACTCGCCAACCTCTCCGGGATTCGTCAGTAGGAGCGGCACCAGCACATCCGGGGCGACCACCTCCAGTACCGCGCGGTCGTCGACCGTGAGCAGAAGACCCTGGCCGGGCCTTGCCCGCCCGAGAAAGCGCTTCTCGGCCTCGGAGATGTTGTAGACCTCACCGAGCAGGTCCCGATCGTTCTGCCTCGGATTGCGAAGGAGCAGCGTCGTACCGACCTGCCCCAGGTACACGCGTGCCTGCGCCTCACCCGGTACGCTTACTCCGGTGTGCGGGTCGCCCACAAGGTCGGTGATGCTCTGGGTCATCATGGCCGCCGCTCCACCGAGCTTGCCCGCCGTGCGCGCGAGGAACGTGACGAGCTGGGCCGTGTCCTCGCGCCGGAAAAGTAGGTGTGCCTCGTCTACGCCGACCAGAGTCCGGTTGCGCGACGCGAGGAGCCTTGTCTGGATGTACTCGGCGATCATGGCGTAGGCAACGGTCTGGAGGTGCGTCCCTCCGGTCTGCACGAGCGCCTGCACGTTGAAGACCACGAGGCGGCCGTCGGTACGGACGTTGGTCTCCCCGCTGAACATCCCAAGCGTGCCCCTCACGAAGGGCCTCAGGCGCACAGCGAGGTCCTCAAGCCCCTTCGCCGACTCGACATGCCTGAGCACGTCTTCCAGTGTCGGCGACGGCCGGGCCCGAAGGCGGGTCGAAGCGTGGCTCGTGTCGACGATGCTCCGCCAGTCGTCGGTCATGCCCTTCTCGGTGTACGCGGCGAACAGTGGCTCCTCGAGAAGCGCCCGGACCTGGGCCGGCATCTTGTCGTCCGGGTAGGCCATCATTTCGATGAGCGCCTTCAGAAACGCCACCTTGGTCGAGACAGGTCGCCCGAAGTCCGGATCGTCCATGCGTGAGGCATCCACCGGAAGAAGGATCTCGCACGGATTGATCCGGTGCGGGTAGCCGACGCCGAAGCGCACGTAGGTGCCACCAAGGGCCTCCGTGTAACGTTGATAGTCGATGGCCGGCGACGGGTCGATCACCACCACATCCCAGCCCAGGGCCAGGAGTTGGGCCACCAGGGTCTTGAACGCGAACGACTTGCCCGAGCGCGTGGCAGCGACGAACAGGAGGTGCGGCTGGGGCACCCGTGCCGGATCGACCACGACCGCGTTGCCCGTCAGCAAGTTGACCCCCCAGAGAAGGCCGGCGACGTGCAGAAGCTCACCCGCCGTAAACGGAAAGGTCGTGCAGGTCACAACCGTCGGCAACGGCCGGGGCCGGTCGATGAGGCACAGCCCCAGCGGAACCGTCGACCGGAAGGCCGGCAGTTCTTCGAGGTAGCACTCGCGAAGGGCCAGCGTCAGGCCGGCCGCCTCTTGCTTGAGGTCCGCGCCAGCCTGACGCAACTCCTCGGCGGTATCCGCGAAGATCGTGACGAGCACCGTCACGTCGAACATGCGCTGGTAGCCGCGGGCAAGCTCCTGGCGCAGCTCGTCCGCGTCCACCCGCGCCTCGTCCGTATAGACGTCGGGCCGCCGCCCCTGCCTCGCCGACCACCAGGCAGAGAGGTCGAGGTTCGACTGCTGTTTGTTGATCTCGTTCAGCGCCTGGGTCGTTGGGATCGGCGCCACGTGCAACGTGATCCGCCGCCTCAGGTTCCCGCGCGTGAAATGCAGGAGCGGCTCCATCCAGCCGTTGCCGACCGTCCCCGGGTACGCTACGGCTACGTAGGTGGCCGCGTAGGTGCCGCCAAGGTCCAGCATGCCGGGCGACTCCGACACCGCGGCCGGCGAGACGACCTCCGCTAGCCTGGGCGCGTTGGCTCCGACGCCACCACCACTGCGGCGGATGGTCGCCTGCACACCACCCATCACGCCAGACAACGAGACCCTCCCAGCGTGTCCATAAGCGGTCTGGAGCACCTCGCCCAGCCGGTCCGCCCCGCACACCCGCGCCTTGAAGCCGACGCCTTCGAGCGTACGCGCCAGGCGTTGTGCCCGGTCGGCGGCCTCCGCGGACGTCCGGCCTGTTATGGTCATTACCGTCGATTCCGCTTGGACGCCAGACGACACGTCACGCGCCAGTTCGGCCTGCGCCGCGGCCACCGTCGCGAGCGGTCCCTCCATTAACTCGGACGCCGCGAGCTCCATCTGCTCCGCGTACCCGGTCACGTCCGCCGGCTCCGTGAACAACGTGATCTGCACCGACCATGGCAGTCCGTTCAACACGCGCCCGAAGGCGTCCAGGCGTTCGTTCTGCTCCTCCGGGCTGAGAAGCCCGAACACCTCACCTTCGACCTCCACCATGCCCACATACACGCCGTCCTTGCGTTGCACGGCACTACCTTCGATAGCCTTCACATCCACCAGCACGTCCAGGGGACCGCGAGGCGGCGCTGGGGCCGTCTTTGCGACCCTCGGTGCCAACAGCTTGAGCACTAGATCACCTCTCCTTCGCGACAGCGTTCATCACCCCGCACCGCGCAGCGTTCGCTCCCCCACCGCACCGCGACCGCCGCCGTTGGACTCGTATGCCCAGGTTCGCCTCGCGGCCTCGGCGGGAGACAGCGACCGCACCAAGTGGGCGCTGTGCAAACGGCCGCGATAGGTCATCGCCCGCCTCAGCCAGGTCACGGCGTTGTCCCCGTACTCGAGCGGCCAGCGGCCCAAACCGAGCAGAGCACCTAAGCCGAGACATACCGCCATGGCGGGAATCTTGACCGTCCACGATGCGGGGCCCGTCAGCACCTTGAACGCCAGCATGCCGCCGCCGAGGACAAACGCGATGGAAGTCGCATCCAGGTTCCCATACCACTTGAACGATTGCCGGTAGTTCACCGGAACGCGCGCCTGCACGGCACCATCACCTCAACCAATAGCGAGGGGGCGCCTCGTAGCGCCCCCTCAGTCCCAACGCTCCGGTGGTGGCTCCTTGGGATTCTGCCGCTGGGCTCCTTGCTGACCTTGCCGCGCTTGCCGACGTCGCCGTTCGACGCCCGGCGCCAGGCGCGGTTCGGTCGGAGTCGGCAGATCGTGTGCCCGCGCTCCAGATGTGCGGTCCTCCGGCGGTGGCGTGGATGACGCCAAGCTCGCCATATCGGGATCGGCCGCCTTTGGCTCGTGACGAAGCATCTCTTCAACACTCCGCGCACGCAACTCATCCGGATCGCGAGTTCCCGACCCCGGCACACCACCCGACCCGCTCGGGCCGCCGCCGTTCCCTCCGCCGGACGGATCGCCCGATCCACCACCGGAGCCGGAGCCGCCTGTGCTCCACAGTTCCTTCCTCGGATACATCTCCGTCTTTGGCGTATCGATCCGCTGGTCGAGCTCGGCGACACTCATGTGGTGCAGGTTTGCCGTCGCCTCCGGTCCAAGTGCCTCCCGCTCCGCCCGCAACCGAGCTGTGTCCACGTTGTACTGGCCTTTGCCGGCCCCACCCAGCGCCTGGGTCGCCATGCGTCCGATCGTTGCCCGCGGCTGGTAGGCGAGCGAGCCCGCCGTACGCGCTGCCCGGACTCCAGTGTCAAGGGCGGCTCCAGCAACTCTTGCCGCGCCGCCAGCCGCGCCCCCAGCAAGCGCTACGGCGTCACCAAGCACGCCGCTCTCTTCGCTGGAAGCCCAGGCGCCAATCTGTCCCGCCTTGGCCTTCGCACCCGCAAGAACCGCCTTGCCGGCCCGCACGGGTGCGGTGCTGCCGACTGCGGAGCCGACCTTGCCGGCAAGCCCGGCCACGGCCTTCCCGGTGTGCGAACCCGCCACACGCTCGCCAACTGTCCGGTGCTCCTTACTGCCCCAGGACGCGACCGTCTCCTTGGCCTTGGCCTGCTGTCCCTTCACCATCATCTCCGTCGCCTGTCCTGCAGGCGTCATGCTCATCGCCGTCCGTGCGCCTCTGGACATCAGGGCCCCGGCGGCGACTCCCATCGCCATGCCAGCCACACCCGCCGTCCGGTGCCCGGTTACGTTCTGGAGCATGGACGGAGCGCGTGTCACCAGCGTTAGCGCTCCGATGCCGAGCAGCACGTTTAGCATCTCGGTTCCGAACGCCGCGTTTCTCGTCGGAGCCGCCGGCACGAAGGAGCCACCCATCAGGCTGAAGGCGATCCACCACATCACCGCCATGGCCATCTGGGAGAGCACGGCGCCGACGGCTTCGTTCCAGTTCCACTCGAACGCCTGGCGGTTGCCCACGAACATCAGCGCCGCCGTGATCGGTAAGAGCCCCACATAGAAGATGACGTCGACCTCACGCATGATCCACACGGCTATCGACCACACGACGAACCCCGCCACCACCAGCAAGGACGCCGGGTAGAGCAACGAGGCGATCCCGGCCGCCACGCCACTCCCGGCGCCGACGACCGTGTTCGACGTGAACGCGGAGATGGCGAACGATGTCTGAATGAGTTCCTTCGTCACCACGTTGGCGATGCTCAGAAGCGTGCTCATGAACAAGAATCCGCCCATGAGTACGAACAGATAGACGACCACTGCCTCGATGTACGACCGGCTGTCTCGCGCCCTCTCTCCCACGGCTCCAATCATCATCGTGAAAACGCCCCAAGAGCCGCCGAACAGAGCGAGGCCGACCGAGATACCGGCCGACAGCCGCCAGAAGCTCCCCGCCATCTTGGCGACGGTACCGCTTCCGGTCAGTGTTGTCGGGTGGAACACCGTATTCTCGAGCAGGGGCGCGATCACGTACGACATCAGCGGATGGACCAGCAGGTGGAGCAGGATCCACCCAATGATGTCGAGGATGAACCCGGCCACATCACCAGCAATCGAGACGCCCGCACCTGCGATCCAGTGGATGATCTGATCAAGCAGATAGGTCATCGACAACCCCCGCTTTTCCCAGATCCGCCTCGCGCTCTGGCGCCTTACCGGTGAGTTGCTCCCGCGCGTGGCCGCCGAGCAGCGCGTTCACGATCAAATCAAGAAGATCGAGGGTTAACTCGAGGCCGATCATCCCCCCGGCGAACTCCAGGCTCGCGAACCACGCGTAGAGGAGTCGCTCGCCTGCCATGTGCCCAGCCGTCGCCCACGTTCCAGGTACTCCGCCAGCAAGGTGCCACTGATGCAGCATGACCGCCGCAACGTCCTTGAGCCACCGCGGAGCGACGTCCGGAATGCCACCAAGAAGCCAACCGAAGAGGGCGATGGCCGAGAACGGCACGAAGGTCGCCCGGTGCCACCAGCGGCGAAGCCAGGTCCGCCTGTTCACACTGTCGGCGTAGTACACCGCTATCGCCGCCAGTGGCACCGCGAGCAGCACGAGCACCCCAATGCCGTAGATCCAGGCCAGGCCAAG